>NZ_JAFEJR010000008.1:0-131161 GCF_018555335.1 Bifidobacterium sp. SO1
TTTGGATGACCTGCCGTTCCTCTTCCGACAGGTGCGAATACACTTGACCCAAGGTGCAACATCCTTTCACTGGTTATCTAGACAATCTCCAATCTAAAGGGTGTTGCACTTTCATTTAGACAGCGGGGGATGATTCGGATACGACTATGCGTCCCCGCAATCCGGTCAGGGGAGCGTAAGCAGGCCGGTGAACGTGAGCAGCATGCCGATGCAGCCGAGAAGAAGACTGAACCCTATGAGGAGGATGGTCAGATAGTAGAGCAGATCCCAGATGAATGTTTCGACCCGTCCTCGCGTGCGTCGGCTGGCGGCCGCGTAGTCGGCGAACGGGACGGCCAGCCGCTGGCAGATCCACGCGCACAGGAAGCCCGCGACCATAAGCTGCAGATGTCCGGTCAACGGCGAAGCATCCCCCGGATGAGCAGTCCCAATCCCAGTACCGGCAGGCCGATCAGAAGAACCGGCCATAGGATCAAGAGCGTCTGATGATCGTGTGTTCGCATGATCCGGAAGACCTCCTTTCAGTAAGGCGTCCTCCGGCTATGCGACGGTCAGTTCGCCCAATACCATGTCCAGAGTGGTTTCCGCCTCCGGAATCCGCTCCTCCACGGACTCCGTTCGCCCGTCATCCAACAGCCGTCGCAGCCACTGATCCCATGCGCGACGCCGACGATGCTCCTCGAAGCTCACATGCTTGCCCATGTCAGATCGCATGCGTCAGGAGAACAGGCGACCCATCACCCGGTCGATCTCATCCTCCATGCCCTGGAACGGCGCATACTCCCAGCGGGTCGCGTAATCCTCCCTCGTCTTCAGCAGGCTGCTCCCGTCGCCCCCATGCCGGCTCATCCACGTTTCGGCGCAGCGGGCGAGGATTTCCGTGGGCGCCATCCAATGATCCGCGTTCCCGCTCATCTGGGACTGGTCGACCGTCGCCTGATACCGGTCGATGATCGGTTTGAACTCCGGGTCGAGGCTCAGATCCCGCTCGCCAAGCGTGTGATCCAGATGGTGGAAGTATTCGTGCGTGAAGCTGTCCGGATGACGCGGGTCGACCGCAATGTTCAACGCATGCGGATGATACGTGCCGTACGCGTGATGACGGCCCGTATACCGGAATCGGAGCGTCGCCTCCTCTTTCTGCGAGGGGAGCAGATTCCGGTACTTTCCCCACTCTTGGGACAGGTCGGCGAATCGGGCGAGATCCACGTCGTCGTCGACTTCGATCCGGGTGAAATCCTCGGCGAACGTGCTCCGCCGTCCCGCCTCCACATGCTTCGGATCGGGGTTCCTCTTGTCCTGCCAGACGGTCGCGGACTTGGAATGTTCAAGCCGATGCTTCCACATGCGGTTCGCCATCACATTGCGTTCCGTGCCGAAAATATCATCCGCCGCCGCCCGGAATTCGCCGGCTTCGGGGAGCACGTCCAGCCACCGCCTGTAATGGGTGATCTGCCGGGTGAGCATGACCTTCGAATAGTTCGCCCCATCCAATCCGTCAAGACGCCGGAGCGCGTCATTCGCCCACGTGATCGCATCCTCCCGACTGTCCGGACAGTCGGGAAGATCCAGATGGAGGTCGTCGCAGGCGGCGCGGAACATGTTCCATCCCAACGGTCGGAAGACCGCCGACAGCGTGGAGTCACCCTTGAGAATCCGCTCCCCAAGGGTCTTATGATCCTTCCCGTCGCCCATCCGGTCGAGGATCACGTTTGCGGCCATGAGATCGCCCAGCGTGGTGGTGTCGGCTCCCAGACCGGTGTCTCGGAACAGGTAGCCGACCCGGTTCAGGGAGGCTTTCGGCGCGCCAAGAGAGACGAAGATGACGCGTTTCCCGTCGTCGGCCGCCCATGCCCTGAACTCGCAGCCGTTCTTCTCCGTGAGATACCGCAAATGCCGGTCCGCCTCCGGTCTGCCGCCCACGTAGGGCGTCGCGTCCGGCCAGACGGCTTTCACGTTCCGGTCGGCGAGGGATTCCAGATCCGTTTGTCGGCTGAGACCCTTGTACAGGTAGCGGGCAAGCTTGCGGCGAATATCCTCCGCATCATCCGTCTCATCCAAGGTCGGGGCCTTCAGCGTGCGATCCGGGTCCAATGGGAGCCGATCCTCCAACAGGGTGCTCATTCGACGGGATTCGTCGAACAATGGCATGCGGATATCCGCGTCCGTCGTCGCGTCGGCCTTCCCGTCATAATTGCCGGCGACCCTGGCGGGCAGTCCCTTCGGTTTGTGGCTCATGCCGTTCACATCGATGACCATGATCCGTCTCCTTCATCGTGTTCGAATGGTGGCGACTACAGATTGTCGCCGTGAATCGGGGGGATTCCCGCGCCCCAACGCCAAATATCCGCGGGATCGGGACCCGTATCCAGACCCCTGATACTGGAACGGATACCGAACCCGTTCGCATGAGCCAACTGGATGGCCGTCTCCCGCAATCCGCGCGCGCGAACCGCATGACGGATGATGACGCTCCTGCCGACCGGGGGAGGAGTGGGGCGAAAATCCGGTACGCCGATCGGACGTACTGATTCGAACGCGTGGGATAATCCCCGCCTGTTCGCCTCCGGTTCGAACACGTCATCCGGAATATCGTTCATGAAGTCCACGTAGGATCGCATGTCATCGCAGAGGGCGTCACGGAGCATCATGTAACAGCGGGTCTTCGACCGGCCGCGGAGCAGCCGTCTCTCCAGATCCCGAAAACCCCTGGTACGTCGGAATGATTCGCCCCTGTCGGGATTCCAGCCGTTCCTCTGCTCCTCCGACAGCATGGAGGCGAACGCGATGGGCGGAACATCATGTTCGGGAATGCCGGAGAAGATCGGATCCGGGCATGATGCAAGCCTAGGATGAAGCATGCCGTCGATGGTGGGCTCCTCGACCCGGCCGAAACGTTCCACCGCCCCGTATGTCATGTCAAAAATGCCGCGAATTCCCGGATCAAGCCGCTCCTTCAGGGTTTCAAGCATCCACTCCTCATCCTCGAAGGATACGAATTGATTCGCGCGCACCTCCCTCTGATCATGGGAGGTGATCATGGGGGAGGCGATATCCGCATCCGTATGCGCGGGATTGAGACTCCCGTCATACCGTCCGGCTCCCGCCTGCCCCCTGCCCTTGTGGCTCATGCCGTTGATGTCGACGACCATGATCGATCTCCCTGCCATCCCATTGAAAATGCTTTCCGTGACCGCTATGCGTGTTCCACGAGTTCGCAGGGTCGATGGCCGGTCGCATGATAGACGCGATCCGACCATGCGGGATGCCTGTCATGCCGGATCGCATCCATGACCTGCATCGCGTAGGATTCCCCCGGATCCTCGGCCAGTGCTCGCCCCGCCTTACTGCGGGCCGCTTCCGGGTCGCCTTCCAGCCAGTGAAGCATGCCCTGCAATCCCAATGCGGTCGGGGAGGGGCATGCGGCGAGCATGAGCATCGCCGTATGGAAGCGTGGCCGGTCTGGCGTCCACGTCGGATCATTCCACGCGCGTCCGATCCGCGCCCACGCGCCGGCCGCATCCATGCCGCGCATCCATTCGGACTTGCGGAAGCGTCCCGCTTCGGGCGTGAGTATGGTGGCCAGCAGCCCATCCGTGAACGAGGATGAGAGGAGACGCTCATCCAGACGATCCGAGAGCCTTTCATCCATCGGAATGCCCGTGTCCAGTGCGGTCATCCAATTCTCGGACAGATGAGCCGTTGATCGTCCCATAAGGAAACCCCCATTCCTTTTTCCATGTCATGGCCTGTCGTCCGATGGCATGCGTCGCATGGGACATGCAAGAGGAATGGGGGGGCGGGTTCGCTTCCGATTCGGAAGGGGCTGAACGGTGGGTCAGGCGTGGCGGCGGATGATTCCGGCCGTAGCGCCGATCACGCCGAGCAGCGTGGTGAGTCCGGCGATGACGCCCACGGTCGCGCCCGTGGATGCGAGATCCTGCGTGTCGGTGGAATCCTTGGTGTTCGTATCGGTCTTCGCGTCGGTCTTGGACTCGCAGGCAATGCCGTCATCGTCGCCGTCCAGCTTCTCGGAGTAGCCGGCTTCGCCGCGCTTCATGTCCGTGTAGCCTGCGGCCTTGGCGGCGTCGCAGTCGACGAATTCGACGGTCTTGTCCGCATCCGGCTTCGAGACATCATCCTTGCCGGTGTTGTCATTGCCGGTCGTCGCACCGCCGTTATTGTTGTCGGTCGGGGCGGCGTATCTGTCGAACGTGACCGTGCCCGCGCCCTCGACGCGGATCACATCGGTGGTCTTGACGGTCATGTGATCGACGGTCTTCCCATCCTTTCCGACGAACGTGATCTTCCCATCCTTGGCAACGGTGGCGGTGTACAGCACGTCCGTGTCGGCGATCACGCCCTTCGCGTCCATCCTGGAGCCGATGACGACCTTGCCTTCCGGCTTCTTCGCATCCGCGGCCTTCCAGGAGGCGGTCCAGTCGCCGGCGGGCATGTTCAGATCCTTGACGGTCTTGGACGCGGCTCCGGTGACTGTGAGCGTGACCTGCGTGGTCTGCTCCGGCTTCGTGTTGTTGTCGCCCGGCTTGTTCGTATCCGTGACGGAATCCTTCACCTGCTCCAAGTGGAGGACGCCGAGATCAGTGTCGCCGACCATGGTGATGAACGCGCCGGCCGGCAGGGTGATGGTCTTCTCCGTAATCGGCTTGGAACCATCCGCCGGCTTCCACCAGTCGGTTTCGACCTGGAACGACTCATACTTGGCCGTGTTGGACGGTCCGAACACGCCCTGCTTGTCGACCGTGGAGCCGGTGTACCAGCCGCCGTTCGCGGCTCCCAGCTGCTTCTTCGACTGGTCGGCGGTGTACGTGATCTTATAGGTGCCGGGTTTGACGCCGACATACTGGGTCTGCACCGTGTACGGGTTGTTCTTGCGATCCGTCGGGTTCATGGCGGTCGGAACATCCTTGTCGCTGTTGACGGCGACGATGCCCAGTGAACCGCCGAGCTTGGCGCCGGCCTGCGGGGGGACCTTGGACAGGTCGAAATCATACTTGACCGTGGTCTGGTTGTCGTTCTTGTCCGGCGTGGTCGGAGTGGTGGCGTCCTTGACCGGGGTGAGGGTGAAGTCGCCGAGCGCGTCACCGTCGGCCTTCGGGACGACGAGCACGTCGCCCGCCGTGAAGGTGATGTCCTGGGTCTTGCCGTCATCCAGCGTGCCTTGGACGGTCTTCGTGGAATCGTAGGAGATGACGCCATCCTTGTCGGCGGTCGCATTCTTGAGAATCGAATAATTGCCCTGCCTGGCCTGGGTCTTCGCGTCCGACACCTTGTAGGACAGCGTGTACCTGCCGGCCGTGAATCCGGTGAGACCGCCCGGCACGGTGTTCTTGTCCGGCTTCGGAACCGTATGGGTGGCGTCGGTCGCATACCAGCCGGACGTGGCCTCCAGACCCTTCTGGCTGATGACGATCGGCTTCACGGCAGTGTCGGTCTTGTCGGCGGTCGCGGATGCGATGGTCTGCGGGGCGAGATCATCCGCCATGGCGATCGCGGGCATGGTGAGCATCATGGGGCAGCCGAGAGTGGCGGCCAGGGCGATGGCGATGATGCGACGGGACTTCGAGTGTTCGGTGTGCAAAACCGGGTTCCTTCCTTCCAATGGCTCCCCGAACATGACCTCACGGGGATCGACGCGCATCTATGCGGCGTGGAGACGCATGCGGAATCATATGGTATATCTCTGCTGCAATCGGGGACGCTTCCGCACGGCATCGAAACCCAGCCCCGCACAGGCCCGACTATTGGAGCTACTCCCATTGGAATCGAAGGACATCACCGGCGATGAGAACCGGAAGCTCCACATCCTCGCCCGCAAGGGTCTCGCCATGCGCGACGAACACGGCACATGGATCAGCCTGGCCGACCCGGACGCATAGCCGCCGGAACATACAGGCAACCGGGAGACAGGGAGACGATCATGGCATGGATCGAACAGGCAACCATCTGGTACAACACGCAAAGCGTGTTCATCCAAGGTGCGATCACGCTGATCATCGGCATACTCGCCGCCATCATCATCTTCAAAATCGCGCTCGCCGTATTGAAGACCGTCATCCGCGCCGTCATCGCCGCGATCCTCGCATTCCTGCTGACGACCATCCCCGGCAACATGCTCCTCGCCCACGCGTACGACACGATCGACCGGACGATCGACAGCAGTATCAACATGTAGCAGGAGGTGACGCATGCCGTTCGCATGGACAAGAAGACCATCATCCCGAAGGCATGCGAAGACTGCCCGTACCGTGACCTGCATGAGCCGACCGCCCGTTTCGGCCCCGCATCACTGATTCATGAATCCCCGTGCGCATCCTGTCCGATGGTCCCCGCCTCATGGCGGCGGCGAATGCTCGAAAAGGAATGAGACCGTCTCCTCCTTGCCGTCTTGTCGCGGACGCATGGGCGTGCCGCCCAAAGACGACAAGGAGACGAACAATGAGCGGCATCACCATCACACGAGAACACGTCACCCCGCAGATCGCGGCGGAAATGCTCACGCACAACACGAACAACAGGAACATCCGCCCCACACGAATCGACGTGTATGTGACGGACATGCTCAACGGCGACTGGCAGGACAACGGCGACCCGATCCGCTTCGACAGGAACGGCCGACTGCTTGACGGTCAGCATCGCCTCACCGCACTCGTCAAAGCCGGCGTCTCCCTTGACATGTGGGTCGCGCGCGGATTGGAACCGGATTCGCAGAGAACCATGGATATCGGAGCCAATCGATCCTTCGCGGATTATCTGAAATTCCGAGGGGAAAGCAACGTGAGGAATCTGGCCTGTCTGGCAACCGGTGATGCGAAATGGAACATTCTGCAGCCTTCGGCGGCATTTAGTTCCGGGTGGAAGACCGTATTGTCTCGCAATCAGATCATCGACTGGTTCGATCGGCATGCGGATGTGATCCGCGAAACCGCATTGAGAACGAAATCGTTTGTCTTCCGAACCGGATATCTCATGCCATACAGCGCCATCGGAACACTGTATCTGAACATGTCCCGCATCGATTCCGATGACACGGACGATTTCTTCGACCGTCTCATTACGGGTAGTGGCCTGGAGGAGGGACATCCGATCCTCACGCTGAAGAACACGCTGATCAAGGCGAAGGCGCAGAGCGGCAACGGTCTGAACACGACCAGCCGTTACAAGGCGGCGATCACGATCAAGGCGTGGAACAAGTACCGTCGCGGCGAATCCTGCCAGACCCTCTACTGGCATCCGAGCGGATCGAAGCCCGAAGCGTTCCCCACCCCGATCTGACCCGTAACAATCCGGTTCACACGGCGGCCCGTTCCCGTTCGATCATGCGCGCATACGAGTCGAACAGGAACGGCCGCCGCATCGGTCGGGTGAGGGTCGGCTAGACTGCGGGGGAGGCGGACTCCAATGCGAGCGTGGCCCGATACTCCTCGGCATCCGGTTCGACCTTGAATTCAACGACGGCGACATTACGCTCACGGAGCCTGTCCAGCACCTCCTGCGGGGTGACACGGAAGAACTCCTTGCGCGCATTGACCTTGTTGACGCGTCTCGCCTCGAAATCATGATGCAGGGCGGTCTCCAAACCCACGGCATCCTCGGAGAAGAACAGGGCATGAACGTCGAACTGGAAGGGAACGCTCGCACTGGACAGCTCCCTGATACGATCCAGCGGATCAAGACGGCGGGTCATGCCGATCTTGACGACGCCCTCCCCGAACGCGCCGATGTCGGAAATAACGTACACGTATCCGGCGCGCGTGTTCGCCGCACGATAATCCGCATCCTCGATGGATCTGTCGATCGTCTCCAGCTTCGTCTCCAGTTCCGCGGCCTTCACCTCGTCGCCGCTGGACTTCATCGTGGCGAGGACTGTCGCGTAATGCTCACGCTCCTTGCGCAGCTTCGCGGCCTGCGCCTCCAATTCCTTCTGGGCCTTCGCCTGTTCGCGCAGCTCGTCGCGGCGGGCCTTCTCTGCCTCCTTCTCCGCCTTCAGGGCCTGCATGTACTTGGCGGTCAGGGTCAGCTCCTCCTCGCGGAGCTTCCTGTAGTCCGCGTCAATGCTTAGGGAGATCATCCGGCCGAAGCGTTCGATCCTGTCGGCGCAGCGACGGAGCCGTTTGATGGAGGTCTCCAGATTCCCGGCCCTGACACCCTTGACGCAGTTCTCCGCCTCCGCGTTGTACAGTCCCAGAGCCATGTCCTTCATGTCCTTGATGAAGCGGCTTCCTTGGGCCGTGGAACCGTTGAACGTGAAGCCCGTGTTCACCGCCAGCACCGCCCTCTGATTGCGGATCATCCGCTTCTGGGATTCACGGTTCCTCGCCAGCTCATCACCCAGGGACACCGAATTCATGGCGGGATTGTCGTAATCATAGAAGCCCGCATCCTGCAATTCGTCGGAGCGATGCAGGTCGAGAATCCGCTTCCCGAGTTCCGCGATCTGGTTCTCCAAATCCAACCGCTCGTTCCGCAGCCGGTTCCTCTCCGTTTCGGCGGATTGCCGGTTACGGTCGATTTCCGAAGTCAGCCGCTCCAGTTCACGCCGTCTGGAATCGACATCCTTCAAGCCGGATTCGGCGACCAGTGCTTCCAGTCGATTGTTCTCGGAGAGCAGTTGACTGATCAGCTTCCTGCGGCCGAACAGGGGGATGCGGGTATTGGAGGTCGTTGATGTTGTGGCCGAGTGCCGTCCCATGTCAGCCCTCCTTCCCGATCAGACGCGCGTAGGATGCGAACAGCAATGCCAGACGCGCATCATCGTCATCCTTCAGCCACCTGTCCGCGCCGAACGCGACATCCGCAACCCTGTCCAACGTCTCATGCGCATGGCGCAGATCGGCGGGCATGAACCTCGGATCGTAAAGATCGGCCAGGGTCGAGTCCGGATACTTGGCGCGCACATCGAGAATGGTCCCGCCGGCGGCGATGAGCTTCGCCTTCACGTCGTCGTCCAGCTTCGGAAGCGGCAGGTTGTTCCAGACGACGGTGTTGCTGAACCGGCATCCGGCATCTCCCAGATAGCCGCCGACGGTTTTCTGCCATGTCATGAACATGCGGGACTCGATGACGGCGAACTGGAGGCCGTCGGGGTCGAGGACGCTGAAGCAGGCGTTGGTCACGATGTCGGTGGCTGGCCTCCAGTCGCAGGTCATATACTCGCGTCCCACGGTGAAGTGGCGGGGGATGGCGAGGTAGTCGGTAGTCGGCTGCTGGATGTATTCGAACAGCCAGGGGGTCTTCGCGGCCTCGCGGGTTTCCTTCTTGATACTGGCCTCACGGAATCGACGGCATCGATCCAGACGTTCGGAGATGAGCGGACTGCGTCGCATTTCACCCGGTTCGGCATCCGCGAGCCAGAGACACCAGCGCTTCCGTCCGCGGATAAGCTCCTTCGCACCTACGAGAGGACGCAGATACTTCGCCGCCGTCGAATCCTTCCTGAAGGTATCGATGTCCTTCTCGGTAATGATGAGAGCTCCATCGTCCTTGGCGTAGCTGCCCACCCTAGGTGTGGTCAGGGTGGGGGAGAGCGGTGCGAAGCGCGCCTTGACGAACACGTCCACCCCGTCGGCGAGGTATGCGTTGATGTGGTCGACTGGGCGCGCGTCGTTCCCGTCGTAAAGCAGATGGCTTCCGTTGCCGCGGGTCATTCCGGCGACGATGACGGCCACGGCGGCGCCGTGATTCGACTGACTCTCCCAGGGGAATTGATGGCGGGCGAAGCGGATGGACCAGCCCTTGTCGCGCAGCGGCTCGAATAGTGCGGGGACGGGACGCCCCTGACAGATGCTGCTGGTGGAGACGAAAGCGAACTCGCCGTCCGGATTCGTCAGGTAGTCGCCGGCCTTCATCCACCACGCCGCGCAGTAATCCATATATCCGTCGTAGGTGGGGCCGATTGCGGCCTTCAGTTCGGCGGTCTGCTCATGCGAGCGGCCGTCGTGCCCCAGGAACGGCGGGTTGCCGATCACGTAATCGCAATCCGATCCGGACAGTACGGTGTTCCAGTCGACGCGGAGCGCGTTTCCCTGCAGGATCGTCCCCTCATCCGACAGGGGGAGCCGGTCGACCGGCAGGCCGATGATCGACTCAGTTTCGGATGCCATCTGCTGTTCCGCGATCCACAGTGCGGTGCGGGCCACGCAGACCGCGAAGTCGTTGATCTCGATTCCGTGGAACTGCTTCAGGGAGACGAGGATCGGCTCGAGACCGGGCAACGCGATCTGCCCGCCGTACCGGGCCTTCAACGCGGTGTTCTCCAGGCGACGAAGGCTGAGATACGTTTCCGTGAGAAAATTCCCGCTCCCCGCAGCGGGGTCAAGGAAGTTCAGGCTGGCGAGCCGCTGCCGGTACGCGTCCAGCCGGTTCATGCGCGCACGATGCCCGAGCTTCCCATCCTTGAGAATCCCATCCAGCTCCTCCTGCAGCATGTCGAGGAACAGGGGGTCGATGACGCGGTGGATGTTCTCCACGCTCGTGTAATGCATGCCGCCGCGTCGGCGTTCGTCGTGACTGAGCGTCTCCTCCATGAGACTGCCGAACACGACCGGGCTGATATCCGACCAGTCGAAATCCAGACACTCCAACAGCAGCCGGTATGCGGCATCGTCGAACAGCGGGATCTCCACCCGGTTCGAGAACAGGCCCCCATCCACGTACGGGAACGCCTTCAGCTCGTCCGTGAGATACGGGTCCCGATCCGCGACCGGCGTCTCCAATACGTCCAGCAGGTCGAGGAGCGCGGCGCGGAGATGCTGCGCGTCACGGGCCTTCACGTAGTCGGTGAACGGATGATCCATGGCGCCGAGCACATGCGCATCCTGCGCGTACATGAGGAACACGAGCCGCACCGTCAGCACGGCGAGATCATGATGCGATTGTTCCCCATGATCCTTATATAAAGACCAGAGCGCATCGTGGAGTCGGGCGACGAGACGGCTCGCCTCCACGCTCAACGATCTGCGCGACCGGATTCCGCCCCCATGCAGCAGGGAGACAAGCCTGTCCGCATGGGCCGCATATTCCGCGAGCATGATCGTCTCCGGCCCGCCCTTGCACAGCGGATCCGAATCCGTGTCCCAGACGAGCAGCCGGTCGAACATGCACACGCCCAGCCAACGCGGCCTTGACAGGAGCGGAATCGCGTTCGCGTAGTCCAACGCCTGACGGATCGGCGTCTTCAGTACGCCCTGACGCGGCTCCGGCTTCAACGGGTCCACGCCCAAAGACTTCTGCTCGACCAATAGGCTCGCTTCGGGAATCCACACGTCCGCATACCCGTTCGACGCGACACGGGTCTCGAACCGGATCATGCCGGTCGGATCCGTCGCGCCGACCGCGGTCAACAGATCGATCCAGTAGCGTTGCGTGTCCTGCCGCTCATCCCCGTGCCCCGCCCATTTGCGGGCGAACGAGTCCAGTCGGAGGGCGATGTTCTTTAGCGAGGTCGAATCCGTCATGCGGATACGTATGCGCCGAACCGCAGGGCGCGGATGAACGCCGACCGGTCAGGAGGGGAACATCCCGAGGGAATCCGGATCCCCTCATCCCGACCTGTGTTCTCCGTCAGTTTCTTTGGATGAGAATCCGCGTGAACTGGATGCTCCCGTCGACGACCGCATGCCCGTAATCGTAACGGGACGCTCCATCCTTCAGCTTGCCCACCAGCCTCCACCCATGGGAGGGAAGATCATGGTCGAGGATCGTCATGGGCACGCCTATCAGCCCATCGTAATCATTCGGCAGCAGCGACAGGGACGGCACGTCGATCGCGTCAACCCCGTCATACCTGCGATACCCGTCCGGATCATACGGGACCCCTTTGGGGAACTTCACCAGTTCCGGCCGGTCGGGATGGAGCGTGGTGATCCAGCGGATGCCGGGCACGCGAATCCTTTTCACCCCATCCACGACCATGCACCCATCCGTCTCCAAACCGTAATCGTCCGGCACGTTGAACCATTCCGCACCGGAATGGATACGCGTGCCGATCCGAAGCCGATCCTCCACGACCAGGGGAAACACCTGCGAATAGGCGAGCATGTTCAAATGTCCAAGACAGAGCAGATCGCATCCGGCGCGCAGAACCGTCGTGAGATAGTTACGGAACAGGCTGAACGGCGGATTGCCGACCACCAGATCCGTCTCCTCCAACAGTCGGAACGCCTCCGGGGTGTCGAACGAACCGGACCCGGACAACACCGTCCGATCGAAGCATCGCGCGATCGGATTCCAATCCCAGCGTATCCCACGCTCATCCGGGTGGAACAGATCCGGCTCATGGTATTCAAGCCCGATCAGCGAGGCCAGACCATACTCCTCGTACCGGTCGGAAAGGAATCGCATGAAAGCGGACGAGGGCCCGTCGTTCGACACGCATGCCACATGCCTTCCGTGGAATGATCCCCGATAGTCGGGGAGGGTCCTTTCCACGGTTTCGGGCAGCGTGTAGAACTCGTCCGCACGCGCCCGATTCGCCTTCTTCAACCATCTGTTGTCACGGTGAGCCATGCGGGAGCGTATGCGTCAACGCGATGCATACGCTCCCGTATGGCATGGGCAAAGCCCTTCTCGGCCTCCGGACCCGTATCCTACTTGTTCGCGAACTCGTCCGGATGAATGCCGAACCGATGGCAGGCGCGCGAATGCGAAGCCGGGATGCGGCCGGTCATGGCGTCATGCATGAGCATGTCCTGCACGAAGAACCATCCCTTCACGCTCTTCAACCGGATGATGATGTCGTCCGGCGCGTTCGGATGGAGGAACGCGCGGCAGCAGACCAACGCCGAATCCGGACGGGCCTCCACCACGCGGATGATCAGATCCGATGACAGTCGCGGGTTCGCCATGAGCGCGGCGAGAATGCTCTTCGACCGGGACCGCTCCGGAAACGACTCCAGCAGTCGCATGTTTGTGCGCGGACTGGCGGCGAGGGCGCAGCGCAGCATGTCACGCTGATCCGCCGGCACCCGTTTCGTGTCGAACGCCAACGATTCGAGATCCGCGTACACGTCATCCGGGGTTCGCGGATTACGAATCAGTTCCGCGGCAAGACCGATGCCTTTCCTCTCGTACAGGCCGTGCAGCATGTCCGACGTCACATGCGGGTTGAGGGCGAGCTTGCGATCCAGGATCGCATGATCATACAGGTAGCCGATCAGTGTTCGATCGGCGGTCTCCTCGATCATGCGGATGCGCGCATGCATGGCGCACACGTATGCGGCATCGACAGGCGTGCCGGCCTTCCCCGCATCCATCCACGCCAGGTAGTCATCCGTGACCCGCATCAACGGCTCGCCCTCCGAATCCACAATCCAATGATCACGATCGAAGCGCAGCATGTTGCCGGCGAACATGACGGTCTTCCCATCCTCCGCATCATACAGGCGGATCAGACGCCCATCCTTCGTACGCCAATATCCGCTTCCGATCACATGCTCCATGACAGACTCCAATCCCTCGACGGACATTCCTCGACGGGAGTCTCATGCGTCCGCCGCAAAAGAGGGAGTACGACCTGTTTCAGACGAACAGGGGATGCGCCTCCACGCGACCATCCACGAACGTCAGCAGTATGTCCACGGGCATGCCATCCAAACGGATCATCTCCGCATGACCCGAATCCAGCACACGATCCACCATTTCGCAGACAAGAGGCAGACCCGGATGCGCGTCAACCAGCTCCCGCCAGTCCGCACGGCCGAAACGACGGGCGGCGCAATCCTCCCAATCACGCCGATCCTCCACGCCATGCCGTTCGTTCGCCAACGCGACATCGAACAGGAGATCACCCGCCCAGGAGACCATGTCGATCAGATCATCCGCGATCAAAGCCTGCAGCAGACCGGGATGAACCCCGCCGTCAACCGGCTCGCACACGCGACCGATCCTCTCCCATACGGTCGGAAGCAGCATGCGAGTGAGAAACGATTTCAGATCATCCACAGAAACAGGATCATCCCAGTCCGGCTCCCTCATCCGGGCCGGCATCAAACCCGGCTCCGACACGCGATCATGGAACTCGAACCCCGACTCCATTCTCACCGAGCATCACCCCTTCCGAACAGGCGGATCGCCCTCCCGCGGATCAGATCATCCGACGGAAGCGGATCATCGAAGCCGACCATCACCGCATCCACGCGCAGCCAGTCATCACCATCAAGCCGGTACAGGGTGAGCGTCCCATACCGTCGCGCATACTCACGACGCAGCGTATCCGCGACCAGACGAGCATCCCCGCCCACCGCGGAAACCAGACGGGGACGCGCGCCGATGACGATCGTCTGCCAGTCCATCCGATCCGTGCCGCCCACCAGAATCGCGGCCGCCGCATCATACCCGCGATCACGCAGCGTATCCATGATGCTCGAACCGGGATCACGTTCGAACCCATCCGCATTCCACGACAACGGTCTCGCATGCGAACCGCATCCGTCGTTCACGACGATCAGATCCTCCGATGTCGCGCCGTCAAGAAACGGCAGCGGGTCCGGATGCGACGCATTCCACTCCAGCACGACCCTCTCACGGTCGTTCAATCCGATGGTTCTCAACCCGACATGCTCCCTCCACGATAAAGGAATCAGACGAGGAGAACATGCGTCCGCGTATCATAGGAAGGTATGGGACAGGACCTGAAACCCGACGGCGACAAGACAAGCATCACCATCCGGCTCGACCCGGACACGCTCCGGCATGCGCTCGCCTACGCGCGCGAAACCGGTCTCACTTTGGACGGGATCATCGAACGCCGACTCCAGACACTCCGCATTCCGCGAACGGAGCAACAGGGCATACCCGATGGGCTCATCCAGGCCGGCACGCATACGATCATCCTCCCCGACCCGGATCGGCCGAAGCATATGATCCATCTCCGTCTCGACCCCCGTATGCTTCCCGTCAGGGAGTCGGAGGGCAACAGGATGATCGCCATCCTCATCGCCGGCTCCTGCCATTACATCGCGCACATGGATGAGATCCCCGTCAGCGACATCCGACGTTTCGCGGAACTCCTCCACCCGGTCGGCCGAAACCTCATCAAGCATCTCGGTTATGTCGAAGGATTCCGGATCATCGGCTACCCGAACAGCAAAAGCAAAACCATTCGCATCGAACCCGGATTCGACGACACATATCAGAGCACGCTAAGACGGGTATTGGAAGCGGGTCAGAATTCGGGGCCGTCATCCGTGAACGAGTGAACCCAGCCCAGCCGTTCCACATGATCCCACACCACATCCGGGATCACGACCACCCGGCCATCCGCTCCGACCACGCTGTCACGACGCCACATGCATGCGCGCGCGCAGTCCGCCAACGCCAGTCCGATGCCCGGCCCCGTCACCCCGTCGATCAGATCCGGCGTCGCCCACAAACCCGACCAGCCGAGAAGCGGATCAGCGGACGGCAGCCACTGCACGTCATGACGCCAATCCTTCGGAAACGACTGCAAGAGGGCGAGCGACCATGCGCGCGCATCCAGGCGCGCCACATGCGCCGCCGACGCCAATATCATTGCGGCCGCACCCGCATGCTTCTCATCCAATCGTCCGGTCAGACTCCGCGCATACATGACACCGCTCCCGTACGGCATCCCACTCATGTTCAGAAGACGGTATCCGCCGTCATGAAGCCACCGCCAGTCATCGCCGGACGGGGTCACATGGTCGATCGCATCGGGAAGGAATGAGCATGGCGGACGCCATGCGAGCCATGACAGTTCGTTCGCCCGAGCATACTCCCGGGCGGAAGCCTCGTGGATGCGCAATGCCATCGACGCGACGTGCAGCCACTTCGACTCGCCGGCCGTGACCGTCAGCCCATCCCATTCGACGTTCAGCATGAACACTCCCGTCTTCCTGAACATATCCGACTGTCATCCACGTATGCGTCCGGAAGCGGATCGTACGGCGGGAAACCGGGATTTTCGACGGAACACCCCCGGTTCCCCGTACTTCGCAAGGAAAAACGCCTCCCACCTTTGATATCGGATCGATGTTTTCTGATTGAATTGGATTATCGGCGTGTTCCTAGTGGATTCGTTCTTTGGATGTGATTGTTGGATCGGGTTGTGGATGTGAGTGCATTCGTGTTATGCGGGGATTCGATGTCTATATTTGTTTTTTCGCATTGGCTTATTGACCGGTTTTCCCTTCCTCTGTTCTTGTCTCGTATGGGTTCGTTTTTCTTCCCTTCCCCTCTCTTTCTCCTTTCCTGTTTTCGTCTTCCCGTTTTTTCGTTTTCCGTTTTTCCTGTCTGTCCGTTTTCGTGCGAAGGGTTTTGCGGGGGATGGTTTTTCGCGTCGCATGGTCCGGTTCTGATTGCGCCGGTGCGTGCATCCCCGTTGCCGTCGCCTTTCGCGCCGGCCGTTGTCGGGGTCAGAGGATTCGTCTGGTCGCGTCGCGGATGATCACGCCGGTGCCTTTGTAGAGTCCCACTGTGAGGTCGAGGAGTCCTTTGAGGAGCGTGCCCTTGCGAAGGGTCCGTCCCGTCAGTCCGGCCGTCGAGGCTTGTCGCATGGGCGTGGGCTGGTCAAGTGTCCTCCCCATCGGACTGGTGGGCTGTTCCTTTTGCTTCGGCTCGCTGTTCCTTCGACCGGTTCGGGTGATGTGCCATTGCCGGTCCTCGCCGAGATCGAGTCTCATGCCGTCGTCGATCATATGGGCGAGCCGCGGGTCGGTGATGGTGGCGGTGCGATGACGGTTTCTTTCATCCGTGTCGTTGAGGCCGACGTGGAGCCGGTCTCCGGAGCGTTCCAGGCGGGTGAGGGTGAACGTGTGGCCGATGTGGATGAGCGGTGTGGCCGTGTCAAGGATGCGTTGCGTGTCGATGGGCTGGTCCCAGATTGGTTTCGTGTCGATGCGCGGATCCGTTTCCCGGACTTTTCCGTGTGCGGGCGTGGGGTGGAAGGGGAGTGTCGGGTTCGCGGACCATGGATCGTCGTCTTGTCTCGTGTTCGTGGTCGTATCGTCGGTGTGGGGCCGGTATGGTTTCGCGTGCGTGTGGATCCATTTCGGGTCGTCGGCATGCCGTTCGAGCTGTCGGATGGTATTGTCGTCCGCGTTGAGTCTGATGAGGAGCCGGTCGAGTGAGTCGGGGTCGTCCTTGTAGGCCTGGCTGATGACCGTCCGGGGGATATGCTGGTCTCCGAGTCTTACGGTGGGCGTGTCGGATGTGATGGTCTGCCGGTCTGCGAGTCGCCGGAGGATGGGTAGCGCCTGTTCGGGATCGGGATCATCGTGGAGGATGAGCTGATCATACCGGTCGCGCAGCCACGTGTCGTCGTCCGTATGCCGGTTGAGGTCGTCCTGTTCCCAGGGTTCGAGGCTGGCGTGGAGGATGGCGAGCATCGTCTCATGGTCGGGGTGTCCGCCCGTGTCGGGTGGGGTGAGGTCCGTGTCGGTCCTGTTGTCGTGTTCGTGGTCGTATTGTCCGCCGTCTGGGCGTCCGGCGGGCCTGTGGCTTCGATTGTTCGCATCCCTCATGCGGTGCGTCTATGCGTTTTGGGGGAGGGGGATGTTCGCGTCGGGGATGCGGGTGGCGACCTGTCGCCAGGGATCATAGTCGTGGATGATGCTGGCGGGGATCAGTCGGAGTCGGCGGAGTCCGTGCCGGTCGTGCAGGTGGATGATGTTCGTCCGGTTTTCGTCGCGGTAGAGTCCGTTCGCCATGTTCGCGGGCGTGGCCTCGGGGAGGGCTTCGTGGATGAGCCAGGTGCGTGGCCCGTCGATCAGATACGTGTGTCCATCCTTGTTGCGGAGCATGATCATGTCGGGTGCGGGGATGAGCGTGATCTGATCGTTGATGCGTCGACGCCGGTATTGGCGGATCATCGTCCCGCCTCCATAAGCGTCCGGACGGTCGTGTCGATGATCCGCTGTCGGAGTATCCGGTCGCCGGCGGTGTCCTGTCGGATTTCGAGCATGATGGCGTCGAAGCGTGGGTCGGGTGGCAGGTTGGGTGTGATGCTCCCCTTGTACGCGGTGTTGACGCCGACGGTGAGACTCGCATCGTGGAGTCGCTTGTGGAGGAGGATGGCGAGTCGGCGGCTTGGTTCGTCGTTGTTGACGCCGAGGATGATCTGGGGGCGCGGCTCATCCCTGTGTCGTTCGAATGGGAGCGGGGTCTTGGGGTAGGTGTGCAGGTCGATGATGGTGGCCCGATCGTGGATGTCGAGCATCATGCGAATCGTATTGGTGAAGGTCGCATGCCATGGCCGGTAGAGCCGGTTGAGGCGTTGCCCGCGTTCGCGCCCGTCCGGTTCGCGTCCGGGCTGGTAGAGGGGCCGGCCGTTCATGTCGTGCGTGTAGATGACGCCCATGCCGACCCGGTTCATTTCCTCACGGTCGTCGGGGTAGCGTTCCACGTCCACCCAGATACGGCTCATATGGTTGAGCATCATGCTCGCATCCAGTCGGTCCGCAAGCTCGCTTCCGATCGTGTCCGCATGCATGTCCCGGATGTTCCGGTACAAATGGTCGACGGCGGTCGGATCAGCGAACCTGTCCGGGGTGATCGTGTCGGGGAGCTGCTGGCCGGCGTGGGGGACGTGGATGAGGATCGGCTGTCCGCCGATCGTGAGGTCGAACATGTGCATGGTTGTCTGTATGCGTCCGTCTTCTAGTCTGCGTGGATGGGAACCGGCCAATACCGATTGCCGTCGGCGAGCAGCATCATCCGGTCACCGATCGGGGTTCCGTTCGAATCTGTGCTCATCGTGTCGCAGAAGAACAGCCCGCGATCATGGGTGACGGTGGGGACCGGAGTGTGTCCAACGGCCTGGATCAGGATCGAATCATGATCCGCCGTGAGTTCGCTTCGATCCGTCCACAGGGGTGAGGGTGTGGGGCTGTCGCCTCCGCGGGCCGCGCCGACCTGCCGGTAGAGCGTGGCGAGACCCGGGACGGTCATCCATTCGTTCAATCGCATTGCGATCATCATCGGATCGGTGACGTCGGGCATGTTCGTCTCCAGCCATGTGCGGGTGAGTCCCGCATGCGTGGCGATCATGCGCCCATCCGTCCAGGCGATGCGGAACGGGATCGCGGAGAGCAGTTCGTGGACGCGTCGCTTCGCGCCCGGCCTGTAACCGGGGAAGCCGATACTCTCCTTCAACAGCCGGAACGTGTCGTTCATGCCGAGCAGGTAGGGGATGTCATGATTGCCGATCAAAGGGATGATCTCCCGCGGCTCACGCCGGTACCAGTCGATGAAGCATTCGACCCAACGGATCTGCTCCCGGTTGGTGAGCGTCCAGTCGTCGCACAGGTCGCCGAGGAGGATGATCCGATCCGCGTGGCATCGGCCGGCGGCCGTGCCGATCAGGGGGAGGAGGTCGGGTTTGGCGTGCAGGTCGCCGACGATCAGGCTTCGGCTCAATGTCGGCTCCCATGGTCTAGCGGATGGTCGGGGTAGGCTCGCGCGTTCGCCGGGTCGAGCAGGGGGAGGAGTTCGTCGAGGCTGACGGGCCTGTGCCATGCGTCCCAGCCGATGTGGAGCTGGTCGTAGCCGCCGGCCCGGTCCGCGAAGTCGAAGATGGTCTTCGCGTGCGTGTGCCCGTGGAGGAGCCGTTCGTTCCTGTGCCCGTACCATTCGGGTGCGTGCGTGGAGAGGATCGGATTGGTCGCGTTCGTGCTCCGTTCGTCGGAATGTTCGCCGTCCATGAGATGACGGTACGGGTAGTGGCTGAGGATCAGCCGCCACGCATGCCCGTCATTGTCCTCCGCGTCGAGTTCGCCCATGTTGGCGATTTCGCAGAACAGGGGCCAGAGTTCCGTGTAGACTGCGGTGCAGCTTCTGGTTTCATGGTTGCCGAGGATGAGATGGCGTCGTTTCGCGGGAACGTTCAATCCGCGCAGGGCGTGTGCGGCCATGGTGACGGAGCGGTGCGATCCGGAGGACACGTCGCCGAGAATGTAGAGCGTGTCGTCGCATCCGGCGTGCGCGTTGATCATGTTGACGATCTTCGTGTCGTGCCGGGCGACGAGCTCCTCTTCGGGCAGATCGGGATCATCGTAGCCGCGGAGGCGTGCGACGAGCGGGTGTCCGAAATGCAGATCGGATGTGAACCAGATGGTCATGAGGCTTGCTCCTTCACTGGGGGTTCGCTGATCCATTGGAATCGTGTATGCGAGAATCGGCCGGCCCGCGTGACCGGCTCCAGCCATGGCCGATCCGCCGGCATGCAGCGG
Source organism: Bifidobacterium sp. SO1 (assembly GCF_018555335.1). Taxonomy (NCBI): domain Bacteria; kingdom Bacillati; phylum Actinomycetota; class Actinomycetes; order Bifidobacteriales; family Bifidobacteriaceae; genus Bifidobacterium; species Bifidobacterium sp. SO1. The sequence continues at coordinate 20,208 of NZ_JAFEJR010000008.1, forward strand.
ATGATGGCCGTCCGGGGATGGGTTTCCTCCAGTCGGACGGCGAGCAGCCATTGCAGTCGGTGCAGGCGGAGCAGCTTCGGATTGTCGGCCGGCTCATGCAGGTTCACGGTCTCCTTGAGATCCGTGGCGGCAAGCCGGAACACGCGCCGATCCGGCGTGGCGACCGTGGGCGTCGGATCGGTCAGGTCGATGATCGGCGTGCCGGTCATGCGGGAGTCTCCGTGATGGGGATTGCGATGAGCCGGCCGTGGAGCATGGCGAACATTTCGGGCTGCCAGTATTCCTTCAGCCACCGGTTCGCCTCCCCGGCCCCGAACGACCGGTATACGCCCTTATCGGTGTCTTTGGAGACGATGAGAAACGTGCCGTAAACGACTTCCGCTATCTCCCCGTCCACGATGAGGCCCCGGTTCGGGATGCTCCCGTTGATTTTCCCCTCCTCGTTGCAGATGATGTCGATGCCGGGGGCGATGCGGATCATTTCGATGTATCCGCCGACCTCATGCTGCAGGGAGGCGAGCGTGTTCTCGATGTGCCTGATTTCCGGATGGCGTCCCGGGCGGACGACGATCACGCGGATGCGATCCTCCGTCGATCCGATGGTCGTGGCCTTAGTCATTGTCGGCCTCCTTGAGCGGATTGTCGCGATTGTCCCTGATTTCCATGATCGTGCTTTTCACGTCGAGGATTTCGTCGGACTGGCCGTCGCCGTTCAGCCTGACCCATTCCCTCGCCTCGGTGAGGTTCATGCCTTGGGGTGCGCGGATGATGCGCCGTTCGGTCACGATGGTTTGTTCGATGAGCGTGTAATAGGCCATTCCTTCGGCGGACGGTTCGACGATGTGGTCGTCGATATGCGTGTCGAGCCATGTCTCGAAGTCCACGCGTTCGGGCAGATCATGCGCGTTCTCCTCGTCCGCCCACATTCGGGCGAGATCGCGGAGCGTGACCTCCGCATCCGGGTTTTCCGTGAGTCGCCATCCGGTGATGGGGTAGACGCGGATGGCGGCAAGCCGGGCGGTCTCGCGGATGATGTCCTTCATGGTGATGTCGCGATAGTAGGAATGATTGCCGGCGGTCATGCCTGTCCTCCTGATGATTGTGGTCGTATCGTCGCGGCCGTCCCATGCGTCCGCGACGATACGCGGGCTTCGATGTTCGTCCGGCTACTTCGTCTGTTCGAATTCGGCGAGCACGATGCGGGCGATCTCACGCCAATGGGCACGGGTCGTGTCGTCGGCCATACGCCAGTCGGACATGTTGACGGTCTGATAGATGATTTCGGCGAGACGCTCCGTCCGATCATCCGTTTCGCCGGTGCGGGGGATCGCGGTGTACGTCTGATCGGGGTCGAGCGGCTGGTCGTCCGGACCGGTGATCGTGAGGATCGTGTTCTCCTCATTGTCGATGTCGATAAGGTCGCCGTCGCCGTTCCGTTCGACCCATTCGAGGGCTTCGCGCATGGTCATGCCGGCGGGCGCATGGATGAGGCGCGTCTCGTACATGACCGTATGCACGCCGAGCTTGTAGTCGACCATATCCCCGCTCGGAGCCGTCACCCGCCCATTGCGAAGCCGATCGTCAAGCCAGGCTTCGAGGCTCTGTCCGTCCGGATTTTCGGCCCACCTGTCGGCGAGGTCGCGGAGCATGACGGGTCTGCCGTCATACGTCCATCCGCCGATCGGGTATTGGCGGCTGGACGCCAAATGGCTGAGTTCGCGCGTGAGATCCGGTTCCTTGATCATGATCCGATTCCTTTCGAATGATATTGCGGGGACGGTCGACTGCCGCCCCGTTGTTCGCGGTCGGATCATGCGTCCGCATATCCCTTCGTCAACTGTCTTTCCGCGGTGCGGCGCGGAAGGTTTCGGGATTCTCCGCGGCCCTGTCAATTTCCGCGGACAGTCGGGAGACGGCCTCATTCGGGTCGTCGAATCGTTCGACCCTCCAACCGTAGGAAGGGTCCGGATACTCCAATCGGAAGATCGGGTCATGCTCGTCATAAATGACCGACATGCTGATGATGGCATGCGGATCATCCGCCGGACGAATGTTCAGGCTGGCTCCATCCATCGGCCTGACGGGCGGGGCGACGGGATAATCCACGTCAAAGGCGAGTCCTCTCTTTCGAAGCAGGACCAGTTCGGAGCAAAGTTCCGTCACCGTATCCTCGGGGATGATTCTCAGCAGCTCCGGCAGCAGCAGCTCCTTTCCTCCCCTATGGGGCGCGCCATGCGAATCACGTATCTCGAACATCCCTTTTGTTATCTGACGGACAGGCAGCTCATCCCCGATGTCATCAGGGGATGGGGTGTCATCGAGGATTCCCGTCAGCCATCGTATGAATCCTCCGCCCTTGCTAGGTCGGGATTGTTTTCGCGCGTTCCGTGGCATAGCTTCGCTTCCTGTCCGTTCGACGATCATGTCATCCACGGTATCAGGGGGGAGGATGTCGTCATCCCCTTCGACGGCCAACGCGCCGTCGAAGGTTCCCGCGAGTCCTTGGGGCAGTCCCTTCGCCCGATGGCTTCTATGGTTCGCATCCAGCACCATGATCATGCTCCCTGCCCGTCCGCTGTCCGATCGGTCGGATGCTATTCGCCTAATCGAAGGTGATCATGGTCAGCCAGCTATCGGGGTCGAACGAGTCCACGCCACGGCTACGGCGCAGGCCGGATGCGGCGAGCGTTTCGTCGGCCCCGTCCATGACGGGAAGGTATTCGTGATCGTTAGCCCATGCGACGATCCCGTTCATCCTCTGCGTTTCCCGCGGCAGGTCGAACAGGAGTCGCATCGCGTTCACATGCCGGCCCGTCTGAATCGGCTTGCCGTCCGGGTCGAACTTGATCTCGTAGAGGAACCCGTCGTCCTCATCCTCGTTGCCATGCCAGTGGAGGCCGTCGCGGGTTTCGTCGAAGTGGCTTTTCGCCGCTGTCAGCAGACGATCCATTTGGAGCATGAGAAGACGCCTGTTCGGATCGGGATCATCGTCGGCGATCCGAATGGGACGGATCCTGTCGTCTTCGACGCGGATGATCATCCTCGGGTTGACGAGCATGCAATGCGGTTCGTCGCAACGGTCGTCCGCGCCGGTGAGAACCAGCAGGGGCGGGTTCCTTTCAGCCTTCACGAGAATGTCGTCGATCCCGTCTCTGGCGTACAGGCGGCGAATCGTGCCGGATGGGGATGGTTCGTTGAGGATGATGCACGTCCGGAATCCTATGAGCATGACGAGCCTCCTTCTTCGTCGTTCCTGTCGTGTCGGATCGGCATGCGTCCGTATCGTTCATTTCTCGTCGGACAGGATGAAAGGCACGATGATTCCCGACAGGAGGCTGATCGCGAACATGATGACGGCGGACACCGAGAGTATCCAGTGGACGTCCCCGCCCAGCTCGAACAGGTGCGCCGCATATGCGAGTCCCATGAGAATCATGCCCGCAAGATTCGTCGTCTCCTTGAACTGTTCCTTAAGCTCGTCCATTTTCCGCTCCTTGTCTTCGTTTTTCCTTTTGACTTCCTCCCCGTCCTAAAGGACGGGGATTCCTACGACCGGAGCCGTGTCATAGGCTCCGGTTTCGGTGGGTTCCCGTCCAGCCCATAATGCGGCTTTTCGGGCGTTTATCGACTCCGCGAGTCCCGCGGCGTCGAACAGGTTGACACAGGCGTTCCAATCCCGGTCAAGAATGCTGTGGCATTGGGCACACTCCCATACGGTCACGGAGAGTGGAACTTTGGCAAGATGCCCGCATTGGGAGCATCGCCCAGTGCTCGGATACTCCTTGGGGACTTTGATCACTTTACGACCGTGCTTCTCCGCCTGGATCATGATGCAGTCCTGCATCATGCGCATCGCGGAATCCGACAATGCCTTCTGCGCGGGTCCCTTGTGGATCATGTCTTTGATGTCAAGCGTTTCGAGGATGATCGTTTGGTTGTCGCGAACGATCCTCACGGCGCTCTGCATGAGATGATCCAGCCGAATGTGGCGGATGCGCGCATGAAGACGGTTTATCCGAATCTGCAGCTTCTCATAATTATGCGATCCTTTCTCATGTTTCGACTGCTCGCTTTGAAGCCTCGCGAGCTTACGCTCCAGCATCCTGTAGGGTCGGGGATTGTCGATGCGGGAACGCTTCCCGAGATTATTCACCAAGGATGCGGTGTATCGGCATCCCGCGTCCACGGTCACCGTACGCCCGTTGGGTCTGTATGACTCCATCGTGGTCTTGACGACGAAGCTCACATAGTAGCGCCCATCCGGCTCCCGAATGATTGTCGCGGAGGATGGTATCGAGGGGAGCATCCGGCTCGACCGGAACCTCAATCGTCCCACTTTGGCGATGGTGACGAACCCCCAGCGCGCATTCTCCATCTGCTCCACCCGACGGAATCCTCGTGTGGAGAATTCAGCCGACTGGGTTCCATGCTTGGATGCATATCCCGGCTTTCCGTAGAACAATTCGGGATCGTGGAGCGCCTTGAAGTAATTGACGTACGCCTTCTCCACGTGGCGCACCTCCTGCTGGAGGGTCACGCTGGACACCTCGTTCAGAAACGCATAATCAGGATCCCGTTTCAACCCCGTCAGAATCCGATCCAATTCACGATACTTCCTGAACGGCAGATTCTGCTGGAAGTCACTCTCACGGATCTCCACCATCGTGTTATGCACGAGTCTGACACAGCCGAATACGCGACGCAGCAGTCTCTCCTGCCCCCTCGTGGGATACAGGCGAAAACGATAACGCCGCGTCAACGTGTTCATGACCTATGCATGCGTCCGCGAGATCTGATCGGAATCCCACCGCCCTGAAGGGCGGAGCCTCTCTAAAACAAGGTGAACGTGGACTGCTCATGCGTCCGCGACGGCATAGGTTCTGCTCATGAGCATTCTTGATCTTGGGACGAACGGGTGGCGCGCGTTCTGGTCGAATACGACCGCGCCGGGCGCGTTCGGCATTTATTTCCTTGTCCTTATAGTGAGCCTGCTGATCGGCGTCGCGTTCCACAGTGAACGGTCGATGCTTATGCTCGGCATTCGCGCCGTGTGCGCGGTGATGGCCGCGGTCATGATCGTCGGCGTGATCGGCGTATTGGGTTTGAATCTGAACGGTCTGACCCCGGTGATCAACTGGTTCCTCACCCAGATTCAGGCCCCGTTCTACATTCCCGTCAAATAGGAAAGGGGTCTTATGGGAGGCAAGGGCGGTGGCCCGTTGAAGATGCTCGTGGGCATGATCGTCACCCTGTTCCTATTGGGCACGCTCATGGTCGCACTGGTGTCATCGGGAGGGTGGAGCGTGCTCAGCGACACGCTCGGCATCGGGAACCCGGATGCGACCACCGGGGAGCTGACGGGTGACAAGGGGGAGACGCCGGGGAATCCGAATGCGAGACCATTGGATGAACTGGTGATGGAATGGTTCGGCGGCGGCACGGGTTCCGGCGGAGCATCCGCCGGGACGGCTGGAAGACCGACGGAAGGGTCGAAGTCCTCCGCCGGGAGCGAGGCTACGCGCGGCGGGTCGAAGACCGATGGGAAAACCGACAGGCCGTCGAAGACCGGAAGCGTGGAATCGTGGAAGGCGGCGTTGAACGCGACGAATGGGATCGCGGTAGCGAAAGCCCGTCCGGGCGGCTATGATCGCGAAACCCAGTTCGGAGGCTGGGCCGATGCCAATTGCGGAAGGGCCACGACCCGCGACACGATTCTCGCCCGCGACATGACGGATGTCGTCAAAGACAAGGCATGCCGTGTCACATCCGGCACGTTGGATGACCCGTATACGGGGAAGACGATCACGTTCAAGCGCGGGGAGAAGACCAGCATGGCCGTGCAGATCGATCATGTCGTCAGCCTGCAGGACGCGTACGCGTCCGGCGCGCGCGACTGGCCGCAGTCGAAGCGCGTCGCATACGCGAACGATCCGGACGTGCTGCTGGCCTCGGATGGGCCGGCGAACATGGCGAAGGGCAACGGACTGGATTTCCATGGGACGAGCCGCTGGCTGATCCAGCATACGGGCGCTCCCGACATCTGGATGCCGGACAACAAGGATTACCGGTGCGACTACATGGCGAAACGCGCGTCGATCAAATCGAAATACGGTCTGTCGATGACCGCGCGCGAGAAGCAGGAGACGGTCACGTTCCTCGCCCAATGCGTCAGCGGAAGACAGTAGATCAAGGAAAGGAAACGGGAAGTGCCGTATCTGATCAACGGGAACAACAGGGTGAAGACGACGGGCGTCAATCCGTCGGACATGCTCACGGAGGCGATGAGGCTCGCCCAGAAGACGGGATTGAAGACAAGTCTCGCGGATGATCGCGGCCGGAAGGTGATGACGATCCTTCCGAACCCCATGTTCGAGGAAACCCATTGACGGCCATGACATAGGGGGATGCGGTTCGGTTCACAATGAACCGAACCTTCTTCTGTTTCCGTCATCATTGCGCATGATGCGGCGATGCTCATCCTGCTCATCCTCATGGTCGCCGATCCTTCCGCAGGCGAGCATGAGGATGAGCAGGATGAGCATCGGCAGCATGAGGCAGAGGATCGCATCCCAGTCCACACGCTTCTCCCTTCTAATAGTGGATGTATTCAAGCGTCTTCGCCGCGGCCGCATCCAGGTCGCGTTGGAATGGGCCCACCTGCCCGTTGACGTTCGCTTCGCTGATCGTGATCGAACCATCCTTGTGGACCTGTTCGACGATGGCGACATGCCCGTACGCGGGATCGGCTCCTTCCTGTCCGGGCTGGAACACGACGGCCGCATACCGGCGCGGCGTGGAGTCGGTCCAGTAGCCGAGGCTTCGCGCGTTGGCGGGCCAGTCGCGCGCGTTGCCGAACCGGCTGCCGGTCGGCAGTCCGAGTTCATGACGGCGTTTGTACGCCCACCATGTGCACTGTCCGTACGGGTATGCGTTCCCCGTGTCGCCGGTCGCATGATCCGGATCGTATCCATCGGGAATGCTCGCGTCGTCCCGCCCGTTGATGAGGATGCGGATCATCGGATTGTCCGCATGCCGGCGGGTGAGCGTGTCCGTGTCAAGGGTTTCGGTCTCCCCCCATGTCCCGTCATTGGAGTCGGTCGCCGACGAGATCGGCTCCCTTGTCTCGCTTCGGCTGGCCGCTCCCGTCGCTTCGACGAATCTGGTCGTGCCGCCGACCGTACGGCTCATGCGGATCGTCGTGTCTGACATGCCCGTTCCGGAGGTGAGCATGGGAGTGAGGATGAACATGCCCGCGAACAGGAGAGAGGCGACCGATCCCAGGGTGAGGATGATTCGTTGGTGGCGTCTGCGCAGCCGGGTGGCCTGACGGCGTGACGTGACCGGCATGGGGCCGGTGTTCCTGTGTTTCGCTCGCATGCGGCCGGTATGCGTCATCGGCTTCCATCCTTCGACGTTCCGTCCGCAGCCGTGTCGTCGTCCGTTCCGGTCGTGTCCGAGGCGATGGCATTCGCCGGCAGTCTGTTCATGTAATCCTTGAGGTCCGGGCCGGCGCCGGGCGCCCCCCATGCGAGGATGCGCGGCGTTCCGTCGGGGTTCGACGTGAGCAGATCATACGTGAACTGGGTTTGCACGGCCTGTTCGCCGCGCCCCTTCAACGTGATCGTGACGCGGATGAGCGCCCTGTCGCTGGTCGCGTTGTTCCGATCCACCCTGCCAGCATCCAGGTAGGCGGCCTTTTCGATGCTCGTGTTCTCCACATGCCCCAATCCCAGGGACCGGTATGAGGCGTTCGGATCCGGGTCGGTCATGAGCACGGTGAGCGCCGCGGAATCGTCTCCCATGAGAGCCGTCGCCCACTGGCCCGTGAGCGTGGTCAGGGCCTGTGAGGGCTGGAGGGATCCGAGCATGCCGGTCCAGTCGTCGCCGCCGTTCGGACTGACGGTATCGGGGATGCCGATCCGTTCGACGGCGGGCCATCCGGCCAGCTGTCCGTCCGTGTCGCGGACGGTGGCCGTCACCTTCCACCAGCCGAGGTCACTGTCGACGATGAGAGTGTTCGCGGTGGCCTTCACGCCGTCGGATCCGTTCTTCAGGCGGATGGTCTTCGACCCGTTCCATGAGATGATCCGCGCGTTCGCGCCCAAAGGCTCGTCCTTGAGCCATTGTTCGGTCAAAGCCCATGCGATCGTCCGGCCGGACGGGTCCAGGTCCGTGGATGGCGCGATCACGGTCTGCGCCGTCGGGTTCATGAGCATGTAGAGGATGCTTAGCAGGAGGATCGTGTTGACGGTCCTTTGCCATATGGCGACGTTGATGCCCAGCCGTCGTTTCGCCCAGTGTCCGAACTGCTCCAACGGGCTTGGGAGATCCTTTTTCGGATCCGGCTTCTCCCATTTCGCCCTCGCGTCCATTCCGCCCGTTCGTCTGACCATGAGGGGCGTCTATGCGGCATAGCGGTCATGCCGGAAGCCCGAATCATCGACAATGTGAAAGGGGATGGGTTTCAATGAAGGAGATCACCATTGCGGCCGCGCCGCGCATCGTCCAGCCCACCAAGGATGGGATTTCGAAGCTCACCGGCTATCTGACCGCGAATTCCGCTTTGGCGACGCTGCTGGTCATCATCGGAGCGTTCGCGATCTGCGTGTGCGCGTTCCTGCTGATCCTCCGCAAGTTCTGGCCGAACAGTCCGATCGGCCAGCAGCTGCAGGGCAACGGGACGATGGTGTGGTGCGCGGCCGGCATGCTGGTCGGTCTGATGCTGATCCTCCCGTCACAGATCCTCCCGTTCGTGGGCGCGATCCTCGCGACGCTTCTCCAGCTGCTATTGGACATCTTAGCCGCGGTGTTTCACCTGTAGGCGGGGGCGGATCATGCTGTTCGATCTGACCGCGATCAGCGGTCAGAGGGTGAATCAGGTCGATGAGCTGCATCTGGGCGGCCGCCAGTGGGTGTCCAGCACGGATGTGTTCATCGGCGCGGGCGGCATGCTGGTCGGCGGCCTGCTGGGCGAGCTGATACGGCTCACCCCGTTGGCGGCCGGCCAGTGGTGGCCGTTCCTGCTGATCCCGGTCGGACTGGTCGTCGCGCTTGTCCTGTTCGCGCGGAAAAGAAGCGTGGAGGGTGAGACGCATGCGCGCCGGTTCGACCGGATACTCGACTCTTATCAGAACATGGACGGCCGGTTCGTTCTTCCCGGCTCGCTTGAACCGTTCGACCCGGCCGGCTACGAGCTGATCGAACTCCACGATCACGTGATCGACCGGATGATCATCTGACCGGGATCATCGTTTCCGCATTTTCACGTCCTTGAAAGGGGATTCGCAGATGAACGGGTTGACTCTTGCCTTGACGACTCCGGGTGGCGGAGGATCCTCCCCCACGGTCAGCCCGACCGTCTGCGAATCATTGGACTGTCTGCCCGTGATCCGCTGGGCCTCCTCTGCGGGTTCGATCACAAGCCGCAACGACGGGATTCTCGGCAACTACAATCCGTTCAGCTGGGTGAACAACATTCAGGCGAACCTGACCGGCATGCTCACGAACATGGGCAACGGCCTCTGGTCGGCCGCCGCATTCCTGTCGAACGGCGCGGACCCGCAGAAGGTGCTGAAGACCGCGGGGCCGATGGCGAACGATTTCGCGGGACGCATCTACAACATCCTGTTCGACACGCGCACCGCGATACCGTTCATCGCGATACCGATCCTTATAACGGTCGTGATCGGGCTGGTCGCCGCCTACGGCCGTCAGGGCTGGGCCGTCATGATGAAAAGGATCGGGGCGCTCTGCCTCGGACTGGGCATGGTATTCGCCATGGGCGCCACGTCGGCCGCTCATCCGAAGGACGCGTATCCGATGACCCCGTACTGGATGGTGTCCACCGTGCAGGACATCGTCTCCAAGGCGGGAAGCGGCATAGCCTCCTCGTTCACGCAGCAATTGGAGAACACGGGCACGATGGTCGCGAACGGGGATGATCCGAACCACATTTCCTGCCGCCGATACGTGAGCGTGCTGAACGCGACGGCCGCCGCCAACGGGAAGGATGCGCTCGCGGGTAGCGTGAACGTCATGTGGGAGGAGACCGGGCTGCGAATCTGGATGCGCAGCACGTACGGTCCCGGCTCGAATGCGAACAACGTGTTCTGCCGCGTCCTCGAATACCGGGCCGGAGCCTCCGCCCTAGACATGCGCGACATCACCTCGGCCGGAGCGGAGGGAGCGGGCTCATTCGCCGAGCAGGGCATCGCGTTCTGGCCGAGCCTGATGAGTCTGAAGACCACTCTGACCGGAGGCTCCACGAAGGACAATCCCGCCGACACGAACGATCAGATGCTTGACCGTTACGTCATGCTCTACAATGCGTGCGGTCTGGACGGGAAGGGAAACTGGTATGCGCGTCCGGGCTTCAAATTCCTGGGGGCGATCGAGGGGGGAGATCGAAAAAAGGCCGGATATGTGGATAGGCCGGATGGGAATGCGGCGAATCTGATCCCGGATTCCTGTCGTGCCGCATTCACGGGGAGTGACGGGCATGAGCATCCCGACGGGCCGGGCGACGTCGTGGACTATTATGCGGTGACCGGTTCCGGGGACAAGGCGGTTGTCGTGTCGGGCAATGGGAAGCCGAAATACGATTCGGATGGCAATCCCGATCCGACGACCGGTTCGAGGATCAACGGAAGCCGGTATGCGCAGCGTCAGGATGTCGCGAATCTGATCAAACTGTTCGACGTGGATACCGCGACCAGCGACTGGCAGCAGCTTGTCCAGAAGTACGGTGGCGGCACCTACCGGCAGCGCATGGATGCGATGCAGACGATCCTCCAGCAGCATGGGGAGGCCGGCAAGGGCGACATTCTTGCGGGCATCCTGTTCGTGCTTTCCGGTCTGGTCGCGCTCGTCGTATGGGGCCTGTGCTGTGGTCTGCTGAAGATTCTCGCCATGGCGGTCGCGAGCTTCCTTGCGGGCGGCGGCGTGTATCTGGGGTTCCTGATCCTCGCGTTCGCCCCAGACAAGGGGAAGAAGGCGGTCATGAACGCCTTCTGGCAGTGCTGCGCGTGGATCGCCGGACCGACCCTGGTCGCATTGTTCTCGAGCACGGGAGCCATGTTCGTCAACATGGGCATGAGCATGATGAACGTGATCGGCATGAACGGTGAGACAACCGGGGGGACCGTCACCCTGAGCCTTGCCACGCTCATTCTTCCCATCGCCTATCTGAAGCTCGTCCAGTACCTGTGCGTGAAGGTGTGGCGTATCGGCGATCCGCTGAGCCTGCCCGGTCTCGCCCAGCTGGCCGGTTTCGGCGGGGCGATGAAGACAGGTCTGAAAATGGCGGCCGGCGGCATCGCGGGCGGAGCGGCCGCCATGCTCGCCGGCGGCGGGATCGGCGCCGCGTTAAGCTCCGCCGGGCGCGCGATCGGCTCCGGCGGGCACATGGGCGTCATGCAGGCCGCATCCTCCGGCTGGAACGCGGGACAATGGGACTCCCACTACAACGGCGGCCGGAAGGGAGTCGGACGGGGCGGCGCTCCCCGGACCGGGGATCATCGGGAAAGCGACGCGGATCGCGCCGCGGGCCAGCCCGACCTGAAACCCGCCGTGAACGGCACGACAGGAGAACCCGCCGCGACCGGCGGAACGAGGAACGACGGGGGAACCGTGGAGACGGATCGGATCCCGAAAGCCCCCGTCATAACCGCATCCGCAGCGGCCGCGGCGGCCCGCGACGGGGATACGGCCGTCATGCCCGAAAACGCCGGCAACGCCCCCGCATCGGACACGCCGGAAAACGGGGGGAAGCCGTATCTGGACGGCGAAGGCAAACCGGTCGTCGACCAGGCGACCGGCCGGCCGTTCACGTTCACGCAGGGCGAGCTCAACCATGCGACCCGACGGAAACGCGGGCAACTGCGCAGGGAACTGTATGCGGGCGGGCTGCGCGGCCTGCGGCTGCAGAAGGAGCTGGACGGGCGCATGGATCCCGCCCACAACATCGGCATCTGGGATGACATCCGCCACGACGCGCAGAACCTCCACGACGCGAGCATCAAGGACTCCTACCGACGGGGCGAAACGGAAGGCTCCGGCGGATTCGGCCTCAACCCGGACCGGAACGACGCCCGGCCGGAACATCATCCGATCCGCCGGCCGGAATGGATGGACAGGACCATCACGCTCGCCAAGGACACGAGGGATGAGATCGCCGGGTCGCGAGTCGGCCAATTCGCCGGCCGCAACATGGACCGGGCCGGACAATGGGCGGCCGCGCATCCCAAGGCGGCGACCCTGATCGCCGGCGCGACGGCGCTCGCCGTCCCCGGCGCCGCCCCACTGGCGGTGGCCGCGGCGATCGGCGGCACGCGCACGGCAAGCGCGCTCCTCAACCCCGATTCGAAACTGTCCGCCGCCCTGAAGTCGGGCAGGGAGAAAGGCGGAAGACTGCGGGTCCGCGCATCGGATGCGGCCGGCACGACGGCGGCGGGCGTGAAGGACGGTCTTCTGCCCGTCGCGCATCGGATCGGGGAAATCCGCGGGGCCCGTGAGCGCGCGGGCGAACAGAAGCGTCTTGTCAATCGCGTGTCCACTGGGCATATGGCCGCCACCGGCCTGCCCTCATTCACGCCCGCGGCCAGACCCGCCCGATCCAGCGAAACGCCGGTCCGGACGAATGAAAGGATCAGAATCCGCACGGTGAAGCCGAAAAGCGTGGACACGCCGCTCACCCGGCTCCCCCTGAACCCGAAGCCGTACGATGCGGAGCACGGCATCTACCGGCCCGTCGCGGGACCGGCGGACGGCCCGCAGATCGAGACTTCCATGGCGATCCGCAGGGCCGGCAGCCGCGACTGGAAACCGGAGGACATGGGGGAGAACGCCTCCACGCTCCCGGACGAGAAGACGATGAGCGGAATGGATGCCGCCTACGGGAACATCACACCGCCTAGCCGGGAGCCGAAGGGAGCGGGATCCGATACGCATAGGGGTGCGGCATGATGATCATTCCCGACACGAGCCCGTACATGCTTTCCGATCCGACGGTCATGCGCGCGAACCGGAGCACGATCGCCCACGCCCTCGACTGTCCGGAGGATGCGCCGTGGCTGCACGCGCTCCCCATGCTCCCCCTGCCCGTCATCGAACCGATGGGCGCCTACGCGGAGACGGATCGGACGCTCGCCCTGTTCCTCCTCCCGTACCCGTACCTGCCCGACGACATCTGGATGCGCCGCCCCCATGAACCGTACGGCGCGTACATGCTCCGCATCACCATAGCCATGGACGCGCTCGGACTGTTGGACGCGACCGACGGCGGCGTCTGGTTCAGACCGGTCGACGACGCTCCCGCGACCGCGGATGAGGCGAACGCGTATGCGGCCGCCCACGACGGGATCGCGGACGACAGCCGGTACCGGGGGATCCGTGACCGGCTGGAGGCGCGCATGGACGGGATCTGGCCGGCCGGCTATCCGATCGACGAGCAGATGGGGTTCTCGCGCACGCTCATCGGCCCCCTCATGGCAGGGTGCGCGGTGCTCGCCGCCCAGCGGGCGCTCGCGCTGCTCGCATCCGACGATCCGGATTTGAAGACGCGCAGCCTGCCCGTGCTGAAGGCCGCGCAGGAGGAGTACGGGCCCCTGTTCTCCGACGCGCATGATCCGAACGGGGTCCGCCAATGGATGCTCGCCAATCGGGACAAGGCGATCCTCATGGGCCGCATGCTCGCCGACGCGGGACTGGAAGCCGATGATCTGGCCGACGTGATCGGATCGGTGATCGCATGAGCCGGGAGAATGACGACAGGAACCGTGAACGATTCGCGGAGGATACCGGCAAATGGTCCGTCTGGGCGGCTTTGGCCGCGATCGGCTGCTTCCTGCTCATCCCCCTCTGGGATCTGATCGGATGGCTCCTGTCATGAAACGCGTGTGGGGGATGATCCGCCATGCGTACGACACGTACCGGATGCTCCGGTGGACGCTCTGGATCGCGGGCGTGCTCGCGGGAATCGCGGGAGTGACGGGGGCGGCGCTCATGGGATACGCGAACCGGATCCGTGCCGGACTGTACCGTGACGCGCCCGAATACGCGGCCGACACGCGCATCGACCCCCTTCACATGACCTCCATCCTGTCCGGAATCAATCCGGCCGCATGGTGGGGGAGCATCATCGGAGACGGCCGGCTTCCGCTCGTCATCGGCATTCCTCTTCTGCTGATCCTGCTCCGCCTGCTCACGCTCATCCCCCTGGGACGGCCGGACAATCCGTATGATCGGGATCCTCGACGCCTCTTCTCGGATGCGGATGAGACGTGGATCCGCGACTGCGCGCGGGGGCGCTGCGAGCATCGGAGTCTGCTGGGCCTGTGGCGCTGCCGCGCATCCTACGCGCATGGGGATGAGATGCATCATGATCATCATTACCCGTGGTCGAAGGGCGGGGCGACCGGACGGCATAATCTCGTGCTCCTGTGCAAAAAACACAATCTCAAAAAGAGCGACCGGCTGCCACGCTTCTGTGAGACATGGCTCCTCTACCGTGCGAGACTCCGTTACTTCCCGGCCCGCTGGCGCGCCTACGCGTGGCCCGACGGCAAGGCCGTGGAAGGGGATGCGCATAGCGGGAATCCCGTCGGACCGGATCCGGACATTCCCATGGATGACGGGTTCGACGACGACTATTACGACGACGAGCTGATCATGGAGGCGGACGAATGAGCGTGGACAGGCTGAACCGATCCCATCGGGCGAAGGGGCTGCCGCAGGGCGTGGCGGGCACCTACGAGACCACCGCGAAAGGGTTCACGGCGGACGCGGATCTCACGCCCCCCGCCTACGCGCGGCCGAAACGCCGGACGCGCACATTGGAGGATGACGCGCGAGCCTACGACTACAAGGATGAGATGGAGCGGCTCGCCGCCGCCGGCGACGTGAAGGATGCGGAGCGGATGGCGCGCGCCGCGGGCGCGTTCGTCAAAGGCGACAGTCTCCCGTATCTGGACGGCGTGAGCGCCGCCTACTGGGACGGGCGCACATTGAACACGATCGACTTCCACGGGTACGAGGTCGACATGCGCGAAGGCTTCGACCCGGCAAGCATCACCATCCCCGACTGACATTCCGGCGTGCCGCGGACGCATACATGATCATGCGCGGGTTGGCGTTAGACGACGGGGAGTGGCCCCATCGCACGCCTCCGCCTAAGTGGAAGGAAGCCTATCATGGCCGACTACATCATGACCGCATCGGGAACCCTCGATTTCGCGAACAGCCTCTTCCAGTCCAAGGATCGGATCAACGCGAACGGGGAGAAGGTCGAGAACTTCTCCTGCTACGTGCTGATCGACAAGGACACGCCGGAAGGCCAGGAGGAGGCGAAGAGCATCGCCAAGGCCATCCAGGATGCGATCGTCGCCGGAACCCAGCCGTCCGGGAACTACGCCGCCCCGCTCGCCGGACTGAACCCGGAGGACAAGACGCAGGTGTCCCGTCTCCGTCTCCCGCTCAAGGACGGTGACACGGACGTGTTCAAGATGGGCGATCACGAGGGTGAGAAGCGCTGCGACGTGTACCCGGAGTTCAAGGGCAAATGGTTCATCAACCTTGGGGCCGGCTCGCATCACATGCTCGCCGAGGGGCTGATCCGCAAGATCGTCGACGGGAAGATGGTGCCCGCCGTGCAGAACGACGTGTACTCGGGCAACAAGGTGCGTGCCAACATCTGGTTCACCGCATACAACGCGCAGGGCAACAAGGGAGTGAAGGCGCGTCTCAACGCGCTCCTGATCACCGAACCGGGCGAACCGCTCTATGAGCGTCGCGACAATGATCCGTTCGCCGGCTTCGGCCTGCCCGAATCCGGCACGGAGTCGAATGACCCGTTCTCCGGCATGGGCATCTAAGCCGGAGGGCGCAGGACCATTACCTGGGCGGTGGAACCGGGGGATCAAACCCGATTCCACCGCCCCGTGACGCATCCCGCGGATGCATAATTAGGAAGCGAGAGAGAGGATCGGAACGAATCAAGGAGAAACGGATTACCACATGACTTTGACCCCGTATGAGGATTACGATGACGCGCTGCACGTCCACGTATTGTGGGACAGCGCGAAGCATATGCCCGACATGCCGCGCGGAGAGTACGAACGCCGCTGCGCCCGATTGGCGGCGCTCATGCCCGCGGGCATCCGACCCATGGTCGAGCATCGGCTGATCGCGGACGCGGATCATGCGGGCGACATGGCCAGCCCCTATGATGCGGGGCAGCTGCACATGTGGGAGCTGTACCGCATCGAAGCCCGAGGCTCGAACGCGATGATCGCCGGTATGGACGCGTGGGTCGGCGACGACGGGATCCCCGCGATCATCGCGGCCCCGGATGAGGATCTCGCGATGCCTGCCGGGGAGGCCGCGAAGACCGGCTGGCCGGCATTGCGCGTGTGGGTGCGCGGGGATGAGGATCCGCTCCCGTACCGGATGCTGCTCATCCGCCCCTGACCCGTCCCATGGGGCGCGGAGGATTCGAAGATGATCCCCGCGCCCCTTCCCTTGCCGGAAAGGTGGACTTTTCGTTGATCCGCCCGGGGGCTCCCGCATAGCCGACGGGATATGAAACGTCTGCTCTCCATGTCGGGGATCTCGCTCATGATCCTCCCCATGCTCATGATCCTCCTCCTGTTCACCGCCGTCCCCGCCCAGCAGACCGGCAACGTCACCCCGGTCGCATCCGGATCATCATCCTCGGCCGCCTGCGACACCGACACGGATGATGATCCGGATACGACCGGCGGCGCGCCGATGAACACGGTCGAGGCGTGGACGAAGCGATTCGGCGACATCGCGTTCAAGACCGGTAGGGAATACGGGATACCCTATGAGGCGATCCTGGGACAGAGCGCATGGGAGAGCGCATGGGGGGCCGCCGCCCCCTACCACAATTACTTCGGGATCAAAGGCTCCGACGGGGCGACGACCGGCACCACCGAATGCGATGCATCCGGATGCCATGCGACGGTCGCGACCTGGAAGAGGTTCGACAGCGACGAGGACGGATTCGACGGGTACGGGAGGCTCATCACCACATCCGGCTACTACGACAAGGCGCTGGCCTACCCGGGGAACCCGTACGAATACCTGAAGGCGATCAGGGCGGCCGGCTATGCGACGGCCCCCGACTACGTGGACAAGGTGTGGTCCATCACCCGTTCGTTCATCACCTACATCCGGGACAACGACCTGTATCCGCCGAGCAGCAGCGTCACGCCCGACCGAAAGCCGTCGGACACGGCCGCGGGGGACGCGGATTCCGGATCGTCGACAACCACCGTATCCTGCAATGCATCCTCCTCCTCATCGTCGGTGGTGGCCGGCAAGGTGGGCGGCGCGCCGGAAGGCGGCGAGAAGGGGCGTCGGGACTTCGGATGGCTCTGCTCCACGGACGCGAAGGTGTGCAAGGATGGGGACTTCGGCCCGTTTCCCTCATTTGCCTCCGGCGGCCGCTACCAGTGCTACTGGTATGCGCTCGTCCGCCTCTGGGTCATCCACGATCACGACGTGAGCAACTGGGGGACCGCCGTCGCAGGCCAGATACCCGGCAGGCTCGCCTCCGACCCGGAATACACGGTCGACTCCACCCCGCATCCGGGCGACGGCGTAGCCCAGTACGAGGGCGCTCTGGGCGGCGACGACAAGAGCGGGCACGTCGCCGTCGTCGAGGAGGTGAAGAAGGATGCGGACGGGTGGAGGATCCGCATCAGCGAAGGCAATTACGGTACCGACGGATCCGGCCCGTGGAACGGGTACAACACGCGCTGGCTCGCCCAGGCCCAGTTCAAGGGGGCGGGAAGCGTGTTCTTCCGCAAGAACAGCTGGAAGAACTAATCGCAGTAGCCGGGGTTCTGACAGCCGCCGCCGACCGACGCCATGGGGATGTCCGACCAGAGGCTCCAGTCGACCTTCCCGTCCAGATCGGCCTGCGTGGCCGGCCCCTTCAGTATCCGTCCCATGCCGTCGTGATGCAGGTTCATGTCGTACGCGCCCTTGACGGGGATCGCCATCCGTTCGCCCGAACCGACGCCTTCGGGCATGCTTCGATCCCACTCGCGGAGCCACGGATCGATCCACCACGGGTCCGCGTTCCCGTGTTCGATGCGTATCGCCTTCCCGTTTTTCATGGTGATCAGGTCGCGGATCTCGTAGTCCTTCCAGGCGGGGGTGATCGCATGCCAGTCGCCGGCCGCGAACGTGTCGTCGTCCTGCAGGAGAACGGCGCGCACCGTGCCGGTGACGAGGATCCGATCCCCCTGCCTGACGGCGGCGGGGCCGTCCGTCCATTTCGCCCCGTACGACCACGCCTCATGGGCGAGCCATTGGCGCGCGGAGGGAATGCCGGAGCAGGTCATGGAGTCGGGATTGTCGCGGCAGATCGGACTGGGAGCGTCCGGCCCGTGGTCCTCACTGAGAAGCGCGGGGGAGGCGAGATTCTTTATCGGGTTCGTCTCCGGTATTGTGCCTTTGATTTTCTGGAGCATGTCCGCGGCGTTGAGTCCCTTGAGGGTGGCGGGTCGGATGGTCGGGTCCGTTCCCCAGTCGCGCATCGCATGCTCCAACGTCTCGGCCCGGCGCAGATCCGCGGCCGTGACCGTCGTTTCGGGAGCGGTGGCGGGCTTTCGCATGCTCTGCGATGATCTGCCCGCGTTCGTCGAATCGGGGCTTGTGGGCGCTGTCTTCGGCGTGCAGGCGGTGAGCGCGAGAACAAGGGCGAGTGCGAGCGCGGCGGCCGGAAGGAGACGTTTCATGCGGGCCGTCTATGCGCCCGAATGGTGGGCGTCGGCATGCCCGTATAGGGCCTCCACTTTACTCCAGCCGTGGTTCGCCGGGTACGTCGGGAGGCGTCGGAGGACGATTCGGAAGCCCTGCCGACTTGCCGTCGTCCGATCGGGATCGTCCGCGTCCGGTGGGGCGCGATGGATGCGGATTCCGTCTCCGGTATGCATTCACGCGTGTCGTAGGAACGAGCCTAATGCATACCTTCGGAAGCCGAAAAACGTTGGAATCAAGCCGTTTTTCGATACCCCCTAAAGGTGTAGGAACCGTAGGAACCTACTTTCCGCTTTTACTCTCTCTTACCGATCCGGCTCTTACCCTTTAAAGTACGTTCCTACGGTTCCTACGCGATTTTCGATGCCTGGGAACGTTGCAATTCCGCCAATCTGAGAGTCGAAAGGTATGCATTGGGAATGTTCCTACGAATGCATACCGGCGGCGGTCGCCCGGCAGGGGGGATGGTCGCCGTCGACGATCGGCGATGACGTCTTCGACATGGAGCCGCGATTTCGGCCGAAAACGCCCCTGTGCGCGCCTTTCGGCCGGGACGCGATAAACATATGCCGGTTGCGCGGCTTCGCCCGCGACAGGGGCGGCTGCGCGGCGGAGTGGGCATGGATGCCTTCGGCGGCTCCCATGCGCCTCGAGAAGAGACGGGCGATGCGCGATATGTTCCGACGGGGCGACCTTCCGAGGCGATCGGGGAGGCGTTTCGGGGGCGGGCAATCGGTCTTCGGTATGCATTTACGCGTGTCGTAGGAACGAGCCTAATGCATACCTTCAGGAGCCGAGAATCGTTGGAATCAAGCCATTCTTCGATACCCCCGAAAACCGTAGGAACCGTAGGAACCTACTTTTGGCTTTTACTCTCTCTTATGGATTCCCTCTTACCCTTTAAAGCACGTTCCTACGGTTCCTACGCGATTTTCATGGCTTGAGAACGTTGGAATTCCGCCACTTTTGAGAGCAAAAGGTATGCATTGGGAATGTTCCTACACATGCATACCGGCGTATACGGGGCGCTCCGGCACGAAGGGGCAGGCCTTGCTCAGACGGTCATCCGAAAAACCGATGGGCGGGATTGCGCGACGGGACGAAGGGCTCGATCCGATCCCGTTGCGGACGGGAGGGGATGGCGGCGCTGTCGATCGCCATCCATGATGAAGGTCAGGATCTCATCCAGTTTCAGGCTTCGGTATGCATTTACGCGTGTCGTAGGAACGGGCCTAATGCATACCTTCCGGAGCCGAAAAACGTTGGAATCAAGCCGTTTTAAGACACCCCTAAAAACCGTAGGAACCGTAGGAACCTACTTTTGGCTTTTACTCTCTTTTATCTATCTCCCTCTTACCCTTTAAAGTACGTTCCTACGGTTCCTACGCGATTTTCGGGTCGTCAGAACGTTGGAATTCCGCCAGTCTCAGAGTCGAAAGGTATGCATTAGGCATGTTCCTACACATGCATACCGGCGCATACGGGGCCGGACGTCCGAGACGGCCGCGATCGACGGCGATGACACACTTCGACGCGACGCCGCGATCCCGTCCGAAAACGCCCCTGTACGCGCCTTTCGACCGAAACGTGATAAACGGTGCCGGCTGCGCGGCTTCGCCCGCGACAGGGGCGTTTGCACGGCGGGATGGGACGTGGATGCCTTTCGGCGGCCCGCTTGCACCGCGCGAGGCGGCGGATGATGCCTGATGCGCTCCGACGGGGCGGCTTTCCCGGTGCGGTTCATCGGAGCGGGAAAGCCGCGCTCCGGTATGCATTCACGCGTGTCGTAGGAACGGGCCTAATGCATACCATCGGGAGCCTAAGATCGTTGGAATCAAGCCGTTCTTCGATACCCCCGAAACCCGTAGGAACCGTAGGAACCTACTTTCCGCTTTTCTCTCTTTCTTATGGATTCCCCTTACCTTTAAGAAGTACGTTCCTACGGTTCCTACGGCATTTTCGGGTCGCAGGATCGTTGCGATTCCGCCATTCCCGAAGCCGAAAGGTATGCATTAGGCCCGTTCCTACGGATGCATGCCGGCGCATATCGGGCGGTCATGGAGGGGATCTCATGGCACGCACGGTCGGAGTCCGCGGATGTCTTCGACGACCCATATTCCTTCGGGGAATGACCTGCCGGACGGATTGCGATCGGAATCCGACGAACGCTCCCATTCATGGTCGGGGCCGTGACGGGATGGCATCGCGAGCGTAATCCGTGGGGGAGCCGCCCCCGATCCGTCTCCGGTATGCATTCACGCGTGCCGTAGGAACGAGCCCAATGCATACCAATGAGAACCTAAGAACGTTGGAATCAAGCCGTTTTCAGACACCCCTTAAAGGCGTAGGAACCGTAGGAACCTACTTTCCGCTTTTACTCTCTCTTACCGATCCGGCTCTTACCCTTTAAAGTACGTTCCTACGGTTCCTACGCGATTTTCGATGCCTGAGAACGTTGATATTCCGCCGGTCTTGGAGTCGAAAGGTATGCATTAGGCCCGTTCCTACGAATGCATACGCGCGCATGCCGGCCGGAGGGGGGAGGGGATCCCGATGCCCTCCCCGCGGGCACGTCGGCGCGAAGGAGTCCGATCCCCGCGCCGGCGTGCGTCCGCGCATGCCGCATGCACGCCGGCGCGCATGCCTTCCGGAGTCGGGAATCGTTGGAATCAGGCCATTCCCGAACATCTTCCAAAGGCGTGGGAGCCTGCCTTCGGCCTTCGATCCCATCCATCCGATTCCCCCGTACCCCCTAAAGCACGTCCCTACGGCTCCCGACGCGGTTTCGGCCGTCCGAAAACGTTGGAGTTCCGCCGGTCTCCGGTCTGCGCGGCATGCATTGGGCATGTTCCCGCGAATGCATGCCGCGCGGACCGGAGACCGGCGCCGGCGGCCGCCCCGACGCATGCCGCAGCGCATGAATCCTCTCATCGACACGGACGACATCCGCCTCTACAACACGGACGCGCGCCGCCTCCCCGACATCATCCCGCCCGCAACCGCGGACGCGATCGTCACCGACCCGCCATACGAGCTCGCCCTGGGAACCAGCGGCAGGGTCAGCCGATGGGACTCCACCGGCATCGCCTTCGACCCCGAATTCTGGCACGCCATGCTCACCCCCATGAAGCCCGGCGCGCACGCGCTCGTATTCGGCAGCCCCCGCACCTGGCATCGTCTCGCATGCGCCATGGAGGACGCCGGCTGGCATATCCAAGGGCAGATCTGCTGGCTGTACGCATCCGGCATGCCCAAGGGCGAATGGGGAGACCACGCCGTCGACAAGGCATTGGGCCATACGGACGACAGGACGCCGATCCCACGCGACAACCCCACGCTCCGGCGCGCCGCCATGCACGACCGGCCCTACACGGCGAAAACCCGCGAAGCCCGCGAATGGGCCGGATGGAACCCCACACTGAAGCCCGCATGGGAGCCGATCCTCATCTGCCGGAAGCCCCGCGAGAACACGCTCGGCCGGACGCTCCTCGACCACGGGACCGGAGCATTCCACGTCGCCGCCTGCACGCTCGACGCGGACATGACCCAACTGCGCGACCGTTACCGGCTCAACGCCAACCCGAACCGGGGACCCCGCGACGGCTCCACCTACCGGGGCGGAGGCACGGGCCGGCCATTGGAGCCGCGACTGGACGGACGCTACCCGTCCGACGTGATCCTCGACCCCCGGCTCACGGATATTCTCCCCGCCGGCACGCCGCCCTTCTACTACAGTCCGAAGGCCACCGGCGACGAACGGCCCATCATCCGCGACATGCCCCTCATGCGCCCCATCCGACGAGACGACGAATGGGAGAAGACGTGCGAGCGCCTCGGACTCGACCCGGACGCCGACCCGATCCCCCTCACGCTCCTCGACCCGGATGCGCGCGCACTGTGCGAGCCGGCGGGGAGCATGACCGTAGCCCATCCGACCGTCAAGCCATTGGATCTGATCCGCCGGCTCGTCCGGCTCGCCGTCCATACCGGGGGACTCGTACTGGAGCCGTTCGCCGGATCCGGCACCACCCTGGACGCGTGCCGGATCGAAGGCATGCGATGCGCCGCGACGGAGCTTGACCCCCTGTACGCGCCGCTCATCCGCCTCCGGCTCGACCATCCCGTCCAACGCACCCTGTTCTGACGCATGCGAGCCGACGCGCCCCCGCACGAGGGCGGGGACAGGCTCATCGAAAGGAAGACGAATATGGGAGAATACACCGACTGGTTCAAGCAGGATTACGGGACGATCACCACAAGCCGCACGCTGACGGACCCGGATGACAGGATCGTCATCCGCGAATGGCTGTCGCGTCTGCGCGACACCGGCGACCCGGTCGAGGGCATGAACGAGCTCACCGCGGCGCGTCTCGCCGGCGCGTTGAAGACCACGCACGGCCGGGACATGATCGTCGCCAGCCTGTTGGACAGCACGCTCGACGCGGATGCGCTCGCCCGCGTCATGAACGATGACGAGCCGATCCCCGAAGGCTACGGATTCTACGACGGGCTGCGCGGCAGCGACATGATGCGCCTCACCTCCGCGCGCAACACCGACCGGCATCGTCTCGAGAACGCGGACAGGGTATGCTCCGCGCTCGCCGGCATCGACCCATCCTGCCGGGCGGAGGCGTTGGGCGTCATGCTGCTCATCGCATGGCTCGCCGGAGCCACAGACCGTGCGCGCGCGATCCTCGGCAAGGCTCCCGCGAGCGTGTTCACCGCCGTCATCGGCGGCGCGCTCATGATGGAGTCCCGCGAAGCGGCCGCGGTCTGACAGCCGGGACGGGGGTAGGGAAAACGGGGGTGGATGATTCCTTGGAATCGTCCACCCCCGTTCCCGTCATTCCGGACGCGTTCGGACGGTCAGCCGCGTCCGGGGAAAATGAGGCCCCAGACCAGTCCGACAAGGAACGCGAGCATGCGGACGGCCAGCATGCCCAGTCGGACGATCGCGAACACGAGCACGAAGCCCAACAGGAACCAGCCCATCGGAACCACCTCCATCCCGGAATCGAAAGGATGTTACGCCCCGCTCATGCGTCCGCATCCTCCCGCCATGTCCTCTCCCAACGGGCGACCGAATCCGCGTTGATCCCGTATCTTTCTTCGAACACGCGCATGTCGTAGCCGCGCGAACGGCCCAATAGCCACGCCCGGTAGAGCGCATCATCCGGCACCTGCCGGACGGACGGATCCACGGAGGCGAGCTGTTCGACCGACGGTCCGGTCGCACGCAGATGCGCCGACGACTCCACGTCGCGCCGATGCCCGTCGTCATTGTCGCGGATCAGATCATCGAACCCGATCCCGTCGCCGGTGAGGATGCTCATGCCGCGCGACAGCATCCGTTCGAAGTCCTCACGCCCGTTGACCGGATTCCCGTTCCCGTCCAGGCGGGGCGGTCGCCCCTCGTGTTCGGGGCGGGCGCTGCGCCCATCCGAGTAGAGGAGCCCGTACCCGTAGGATTTGCCTGCACGGGTCTTCTCCAGGATGAAATCCGACATCGTGTCATCCCACAGCCGGTCGCGGACCGTCCGGGACGGGAGCCGCCCCTGATGGTCGCGGGACCATTCCCTGCAGCGATCCCTGTACCGGGCGCCCACGCGCATCCGATGCGCGCTGATCCGCCACGGCTCCTTCGCGAGGATCCTTTCCACTCGCACCGGCTGGCCGGCCGCATACTGGACGAGCTTCGGGGAGTATGATTTGGTCGCATTGTCCATGCATGAGCGTCTCAGGCTGAGGAGACGCTCATGCACCAGCATTTCGGCGACTTCAAGGCATTTCGCCTCGCTGGGGAACCAGGATCTCAACCCCCGGTAGACCGGCCCGTAATGGCGGCGCCCGTCCTCCTCCCAGCAGACTGCATGCGCGCGGATCCGCATCTCCTCCTCCGGGGTGCATACCGGCTCATTCCGGTAGTCGTATTCGTTGCCGTTCTCGTCCCTGCCGGGTTTGGAGGCGCGGAGGAAGAACTCGTCCCACATCGCATCCGGATGTTCGCGTCGCCACTGTTCGAGGGCGCGCACATCCTTCTTGTGTCCGAGCTTCGCGTCGATGCTTCCCGGCTCCGCGATGACGGTCCCGTCCGGCATGATGCGCGCCTCCGGGAAGGCGCTCTTCAGTCTCCGGATGGCCGTCGCGTCCGTCCGGTCGATGAATGCGGGAGGCGTGATGTCCGCATCCGTGTTCGCGTTCGCATCAGGCTCGTACTGTCCGCCGTCCGGTCTGCCTTTCGACACGTGGCTCCGATTGTTCCTATCCATGACCATGAGACATGGCTATGCGAAAAATCGAAGCGGACGCATACCATGAAATCGGCAAATGATGAAAGGCGGATGACCATGACCGGACTCGAATACACGCCGCGCACGCTTGAAACCGGGAAGACCCGCGAACTATGGGAGCGGGCACTGCCGCCAAAGGAGAACATTCTCTACCCGAAGGATCTCGATGATCTGCTCCGCCGCTGGAAGACGATCGCCCGGAATCGGGGACTGACCGAAGCCGAACTGTCGGACATGACCGGATTGGATGAAAGCATAATCCGCACGGCCATGACGACCGGGAAGGCGACCGTGACAGAGGCCATGCGCATCACGGAGGCATTGGGATATTCGCTGAAGAGAATCCCGTATGGGCTGAAAGGAAACTGATCCCCCGAACGGAACCGATTGGAACCCCCTGCCGACGCATGCCCGATCGTATGGATCTCATCCCATACGTACTGACATTCGTCGGCATCCCCATCATGCTCATTCACCTGCACCGGACGGAGACGAGAAGATGGAGGCGCTTCCGTGACATGCTGCGTCGGATCATGGAACGGGAGGGTCTTCCAATGATGGGGTCGGATACCATGGGCCGTCATGACGGAAAGGATCCTGACCCTGATCTCATTCGCATCGCAGCGGATGCTGGCGCGACGCGAACTATCGAAGGTGACCGTGGAAAGCCACGAATGGCAGGGGATTCTTCTCATCGAGGTGACCGGACTCGCGCAATACGCGGTCGACGCCCCCATGCTCGGCGAGGAGCACGTCACGGTCGACATTCCCACGGGAGAGGATGACGACCGGTATCTGAAACAGGCGGCATTGGAGGATACGCTGGATCGTCTGGCCGATCTTCTCATCGTCTTCTGCGGTGAAATGCTGGAATCCCCGGACGAGCATCGGGAGCTGCGTCCGGCCATTCGTCTGCTGCTGTCCACATTCGAATACGTGGATGCGCTGTCCGAAGACGAGGGGAGTCTCGAACATGCGGGGGAGCGTAGACGTCGGGTGCATGGAGCGTTCGACGCGATGGAGGATCGGTATAAGGCGTTCCGGACGGCCTTCGAGACGCTGGCGGGGGATGCCGCCCAAATGTTCACCGTATTCGCCGTGGTCATCGTCATGATCCCGGACCGGTGGATGGTCGCGATCCCGCTGATGCTATTGGATCTTGGGATCATCGCGGAAAAGAACGGAAGCCACTGGCGCATCCATCGATGGCTTGGAAAACGGTTCGGCCGCATCCATCCCCGGCATCGCCGATAGGCGAGGGGAAGCGTTTTCTTCGGAGCATATGATCCGGCATGATCGTGCAATCGCATGCGGCCTCCCGCCGCGTGGCATCGACCCACAGTGCGGAACGGGAGCGTTTCGTTTGGACGGAAATGCTGCTCCTGCTCCGCTTCCCGATGCGCGACGGCACATGGATGCATCTCCGACAGGTCGCATGGGATCAATGGATCGCCGTACGCGAAGCGGATCGGCATGTGAGCGGACACGTTCGCCGAAATAATGGGATGTTCCGTTGGGAGACCGTCGACGATCGGGGGTCAGCGTACAGTCTGACCGAAGCCGGACAGGCCATCACCGATCCGTCCTAAGCCGATGCAGACGATCGGAAAGATCCGACAGGCCTTCGAACGGCCGCCGCGAACCGTACAATCGGATCGTCTCGTCAAAGGATGAAACGGCATCCCGTATCGTCATCCTGTTCCCATCCGTCATCGGATACCGTCCGGCCGTGCGCGCCACCCGTCGCAGCATGCCGCCCAGCCGCCGATACCGGAGCAGCGCCAGCCGGGGATGCGCGGAACAGTGAATGCGTTCGACGATCAGTGCGAGCAGATCCCCGGCATACCGGATCATGCATGCGCGGACGAACAGACTAGACGATCCCGTCGCGGGATCGTATTCGAAAACCGGGGCGGATGCGGGGGCGTGTTTCGACCGCATCAAGTCGATGATCCGATCCTCCTCCGGCGATCCCTCGATGATGCGCGCGGACAGTCCCGTCCAATGGCAGACGACATACGTCACGGAACCATCCCCGGAAGCCCTTCTGCGCGCCGTCACCGGCTCCGCGAACAGGCCGGAAGCATCCACCCGCTTCCATGATCGGTCGAAATAGCGTGCCGGAATGCCGATCAGCGGTCCCGTGTCCTTGAGAAACGGCATCACCCTTAACGTCGAACCATCATGCATGAACCATGACGATAATCCATCCGGCGGGCGGACGGGCGGATGGCAATCGGATGACGGACGATCAACCGCCGCTGACAGGCGGTCGGCCAGCATGCCGAACAATAACCATGCGAAACGCCACGCCCAGACATGATTCCCCGTCAGCAGCTCATATGACAGCATGCACGCCACGATGATCACGCCCCGTCGGGACGGGAACAGCAGACCCAGGAAAAACCAGACCAGGACGACGATCAAACCCATGACGGACGGCATGCGTCGAAAAGCGAAAATCGATCCCCGCCCATTCCCGCCCCGTCCTCCACCGGAGACACCCGGGAACGTTCGACCGCATACAACCACGTCATGAACATGTTCGGCAGTCTCATGCGGAAAATGCTGGGAAGACGACGCGGCGGCGGAGACGATCATTCCGAATTCCGGGAGTACGTCTACGCAATGGACGGCGATCCGTCGCATATCCGGGATTTCTACGATCTTCTTGCCCGAAACCCGAACCGGGGATTCTCCCTCAGATGCGGCAGACGGACGCCCTGCGAGGTCAGGGTCAGAACACCCCGGAAACGAGAGGACGTTGATGTCCTGCTCCAATCGGCCGCCCAGGAGACCGGATTGACGATCCGTCCCGTCTGACGCATGCGCTCGCACATGAGCGAACAACAGCAGGATAATGGTCTCATCGGCAGCCTGTTCACCGGCTACGGCGGCCTCGACATGGGCGTTAACATGGCATTGGGCGGCGGCATGCGCGTCGCCTACACGTCGGACATCGAACCCGGCCCCACCGCCATAGAACGGTATCACGCGCACGGCGACGACTGCCCCAATCTCGGCGACATCACCAGGCTCGACAAGGACAATCTGCCCTACACGGACGTGATCTGCGGCGGATCACCCTGCTTCCCCGCGGGAAGCCTCGTGCTCACCGACCATGGGTTCATGCCCATCGAACACGTCAAAGTAGGTGACAGGGTGCTCACCCATAAGGGCAACTGGAAGCCAGTCACTGACATTGGCTCCCACATTGGGGACACGATCATCCTCCGCGGGCAGGGCACGCCCGGCATCGAATGCACGCCGAATACCTTGTTTCTGACCTGTGGGGCGTCAAGACAATGGAGTCCTCGCAAAAACGGATATGAACGAATCCAGACGGATTTCAAATGGGTTCCGGTTAATGATTTGATCGGTCGATGGATTTGCAACGTAGCCTCAGTTCCACCATTAAGCATCCCCGAGTTCCAATACCCCAATGCGGTCGTCAGGCGAATACGGATGGATACGGCGTTCTTCTATTTCGTCGGTCGTTTCCTCGGTGACGGATGGTTGAGCATCGTGCACATGAAGAACGGGAAGGGCGATAGCTGTCGAGTCCATATCTGCGATTCCTTTGACAAGGAGCGGGAGATGATCGACCATTTCAACGAAACCGATCTCCATTTTTACAAGAGCTATACGGCGACGACCGTCAAATTCACCTGCTACTCCATGGCTTTATACCGATGGCTGTACGAGAATTTCGGAAAAGGCGCCAAGGGGAAGCGCATCCCCTCCTGGGTTTTCGGAATGCGAAAGGAATGGCGGGATGCCCTAATCCGAGGATATCGGGATTCCGACGGATCAAAAACGAAAAACGGCTGGACTGCCTTATCCGTCAGCGAGAATCTCATATTGGGAATGAAAACACTGATGCTAATGGAAGGCAAAGGCGTATCCCTTAGTTCGTATCAGGCGCATCGCGCCCATTATCTTCGAGGCGGATTGGTCAAGGATTCCAGAACCTATAATCTTGCCATCTTCGATCATTCGAAACTGGGATTCATCCGACCGGATTCCTTCTGGGGAAGAGTCAGACGAGCCGAAGAAGGACGAAAAGGCGAAAGGCTGTACGGTCTTCGCGTCGAAGATGATTGTTCCTATACCGTGGATGGGATTGCCGTCTCTGGTCTCTGACGCATGCGTTGAAGCATGCAGGAACGATATAAGACGGCATCATTGTTCTCCGGATACCTCGGATTGGATTTGGGACTGGTCGGGGCGATAGGCGAGGGCGAACTGGTCGGCTGGTCCGACATCGAACCGGGGCCGATCGCCCTTTGTGCAACGCATGCGCCGAACGCCATTCCGATGGGCGATATCACGAAAATCGATTGGACGAAATACCGGGATGTGGAGGTGCTTTCCGGGGGGTTTTGTTGTCAATCCCTTAGCGTGGCCGGGTTCAGGGCCGGCTTGAAGAAAGGCACCCGAAGCGGATTGTGGCTGGAATATGCGAAAGGCATTGGCATCATCCGCCCATCCCTGATCGTCGCCGAAAACGTCAGCGGTTTGTTGAGCGGCATCAGCGTATCCAAGGAAGACGAAAAGCGGGATAAGGAAAGATCTCGTCTTTTATCATCGAATGGATTCTGCGCCTGCAAGGAACCGGACATGAAACTGGACGGAGCCTTTCACAGACCGGATCCTGACAAGGAAAGCTCACTGCCACTCGCCTCCGCCTATCGTGACTGGGTGAAATCCCGTCATATCGATGTGTCGAATATTCGCTGCCGGTCGTGCGGAATGCTCGTATATGAGATGAAAGCCGGCGGAGCGCTCGCGGATGATGAAAGGCTTGACGCTCGCTTCACGGAGCCGACGATTCGCGCGCTTGGCAGGGTGTTGGGCGATCTCGCGAATCTTGGCTATGATGCGGTCTGGCGTGGTCTTGAAGCATCCTCCGTGGGGGCGCCTCATCGGCGGCTGCGTCTGTTCGTGACCGCCTGGCCGCATGACCCGGGCACGGCCCGCATGCCGGCGAACGCGCGTCTGAAGCGGCTCGCGTCCCTGCCGCCGATCCGCCCGCATGGCCGTGCGTGGGCCGTGTGGGATGAGGCGCGGGATGTGTGGATGCTCCCGGACATGGATCTGTTCGGGGAGGGCAGCGTGTTCATGGATTCGTGGCCGAAGAACGGGATCATGGCGGCCGGGAGGGTTTATCATGTGCCGGCATCATGGCTGGGGGAGGCCGGTGCGCCGTCGGGCATGCCGGCGACGCCGACGGCCAGTGATCCGGATCATGAGGGGCCGAACCAGCGGTATGGGGCCGGCAATCCGAGCCTCGCGGGGTGCATCGCGGATACGGATCTGCTGTACACGCCGAAGGCCACGGATGGCGTGTTCGATTCTCCGATGTGTTCCGGCCGGCCGGTGAGCCGTTCCACGTATCTGAGCACGCAGACGCTTCTGTTGGATGCGCCGGGGCGTATGAGCGTGGAGGATGAGGAGCGGCGCGACCGGCATCAGAGCGAGAAGAGAACGCGCATGCTGCCCACGCCCGGCAGTCAGATGAGCGAACACGGCGGAAGCGTCGACCCCGACGTGAGACGCGCCAACAAGCACATGGTCAACCTCACCGACGAAATCGACAAGGGACATGAGATCAGCCTCATGGCGACCCCCAGCGCCCTCTACGATTCCACGAAGGCCTGCAACAACGGGATTGCCCGACGGGAGAAGGGACGACAACTGGGACTGTCCGACCAGATGCTCATGCTCGGCGAAGACGATCGCACGGATCGGTGAATGCCGTCATCCCGCTTATGCTTCGGAAAGGAATCTGCCTACCTGTTTCAGTCTGATTCCTTTCCGATGCCGGATCAGTCCGAATGGTGCGGAACGCCAGGACAGGATGAGTCTTTTCGGCAGACGATCATCCAACGGCTCCAGTCGCGGGGGCGCATCCTTGATCCAGAAGTCATCCGAATCCTCACCGACATGAAGCATGGTCTCCCAACGGCCTCCGGAGTCGATGCGCGGCGTGAACGTCGAATCAAGGCAGGAATCGGGTTTCAGACGCACATCCAGCATCGCGCCCAGTCCCGCATTCTCCAGTCGGAGGATGTATTTTCGTTCGGTCGTCACATCGGAGACATCTTCCGAAACCCGTATTCGAGGCAATGCTTTGTTTCCGCCGATCGACACGAGAAGGGCGATGATCGAAACGGCAAGGGAGACGAGACTGATCCACTCGCTGAAGGTCATGGGACGCATATCCTCCGACATGATCGCAATGGTTTGCTCCGTACTCGCACTGATCGTATCCGTCGCGAGCCTCACGCTTTCCATCCGTCTCGAAATACGGGGAGGAGGAAAGGATGATCCCTCTGTCGAATCATCCCAGGGAGAGTGCTCGATCGTATCGTTCATGATCGAGGGGGATGCGGATCGTCTGATCCGGGTTCTTCGGACCCGACGATCCAGATACGTCGTCTACCGGGTGGTC
Organism: Bifidobacterium sp. SO1; assembly: GCF_018555335.1. Taxonomy (NCBI): domain Bacteria; kingdom Bacillati; phylum Actinomycetota; class Actinomycetes; order Bifidobacteriales; family Bifidobacteriaceae; genus Bifidobacterium; species Bifidobacterium sp. SO1. The sequence goes on from NZ_JAFEJR010000008.1 coordinate 51,738, forward strand.
TGCGAGAAACCCTGTCTGATCGTCGCCGGGAGTCGTCTTTCCGGAGCGGAGGTGAAACTCGGGCTGGAACGGCTGGCAACCCAATACGAATGCGGCCCCGTCCATTATCTCAACGAATGGTCGGAAGGGGAGTGGGATGCGTGTTGACGACGAATGGGGTGACCGGGCGAGACGAATGCTCGCCATCCGTCCGGCCGGCGGACCAGCCTTCGACGGGAACGGGAATCTGACCGCCGACGATCCGGGGAATCCATTGGCGATGTCGTATGGGCGTCGTTTTACGACGAGCATGATATTCCGTTCGCCCGTCGCCCGTTGGTCGGTCTGCTTGCCGATGATGCGCGGCTGCGCGGAATCGGATTAGACATCGGGGATCGTTTCATCGGCACGCCCGGTCCGATATCGGATGCGCTCCGGGAATGGGTGTCCGAACATGCGGGTCGGAACGGGTAGCGGCCGGTCTTACGCCGTCATGCGCGGATTCATCATCCTTTCCATATCCTCGCCGAGCCGCAGGAACTCATCCATGTCCCGATGCCGTCTTTCGCATTGCCTGATATACGAGTCGATATCCGATCGGCTGAAACGAAGCGGGTGCAAGGATGACGGGCGAAGCAATCCGGATTCGGCCAGTCCGATCACGCTTGACGGGCGGATTCCGAGCAGATCAGCCGTCTCATCTACCACTACAACATCGATGGGATGATCATTCGGATTCATTCGTCATCCCTATGGTCGTTGCGTTGCAGGGCTCGTCGCATCATCTCATTCAAGTCCATGTTTCCGTCGACGAAGCATCGCATGTCCTCGGCGAATTCGGCGGACACGCAGGCTCCGTCCATTTCGGCGTTGTGCACGGCCTCTTCGATTGCGCGTCTGCGATCCATCGGATACTCCTTCCGTTCAGCTTATGCGTCCGTATCTTCGATCATGCTCCGTCTTCCCCGATATGAATATCGGACTCCATCCGGAAGACGAAGATCGGCATGCGGAAAGGAAGTCTCGCATAGAAAACGGCATGATGTTTCGTTTCCCGTTCATGCGATACCACCGGAACATTCGACGTGCGATCGTATCCGATGCCCCGTCCGCGAATCTTGGCGATGAGGTCGTGTTCCGCATGCTCCACTACTCGCACGGGGACAAATGGGAGGGGGCGAGGATTCTGCTCACCCAGCTGTACCACTCCCTGGAGAACATGGATTTCGCCGACGAGAGGGATCGTCGCATGCTCCATGAATGGGAGAAAGGCATCAGCCTGATGCTGGACAAGTCGGAGCGGACGGGGATCATGAACCCGCAAAGGCTTCTTCGCATGGTCAAAGACGACACGGAACCGCGTATTCGTTCCTGAACAGAAGCCAGTTCCCGCCGTACCGTGCCGCGAGCATGTCGATCGCATACAGAAGCCGCGCGGTCAGAATCTCCCGCCTCTGACGCTTGTCCGCATCCCCGCCGATCATCGCCGCCCCCCAGATCGTAGGACAGTCGCCTCACATGCCCGGCCATGGCGTGATCCGTCCCATCCAGTTCGATCATGAGAGGCGACGCGTCCAATCGTCGGATCAGTTCGGAGACCGCCATGGCATTCCGCTTCATGTCATCCGTCAGACGGCCCGTGGAGATGAAATGCTCCAGTCGAAGCAGTCTCGCCCCGGAAAGCCGGGGATCATCACATGCCGTGGGACGGACGGCCTCATGACATGCGAGAAGGGGCGCAATATGCTCCCACAGAATCCGTACGGTTTCCTCCGCCTCCGTCTTGTCGGCCTGACGGCGTGCATCATCCACGTCATCCCCGAATGTCACGGATACGGCGTTTTCGACACGGGACAATGCCCCGGCGAGCTCATATCGCGAATACAGGGAGAATCTCGTTTCCGTCGCATCCGGATGCAGGAAGCCGATCAGGTATTCGATGTCGTTCATTCGGCTCATGGTATTCCGATGCCGCGAGATCGGTTCGACCGCCGAAAGACGGGAGAAAACATGGAGTTTCGTCAACCGAAGTAAGCCCCATCCATTCCTTCATGCGGGAATGACCATACCCCGGCATCCTCGGATAGGAGGATGCGACGCATGCGTGTTCGTATGAGTGATCTGTTGAGTACGCCGAACACGATGGATGGGCTGCCCCCGCATCGGGATCTTGACCGCCTCCGCTCATCCGGGGGCGGCGGGTATCGGAATCTGAGGGATGACGTGGACACGCTGCCCACGCCCACGTCGAACGACTGGAACGGCGGCACCATGAACCCCGACCGGCGCCGCGATCTGGGGCATGCGGTCACGGTCGCCGACTGGATGGAGAAATCCGAGGACATACACGTCCATCCGACCCTGTTGAAGACCCCGAGGGCCGCGGAGGACATGGCTCACCTGGACAAGCCGGGATCATACCGGCATGCGCTCGCGGGCAACGGGAGCCTCACCGAGGATCTCGGGCTCGAATTGAAGGAGGGGCGGATGCGCGTATTGCCGACGCCGACCTCGTTCGACGAGAGCGCGGAACGCCGGCGGAAACGGGATCACGTGCCGGGGTCGGCGCATTCCACGAATCTCAGCTGGACGGTCGAGGAGATCATGCACCCGGAGGAACTGGAGAAACATATGGACACACGGTATTGCCTACCCCTAGGGCGGGGGATGATCACGGATTGAACCAAAGGCGTGACCAGCAGAACGTTCCCGGCGCCGTCACATTCGGGGTGACTGTGCTTCCGACGCCGACGAGCCGGGACGGGAAGGGCGCGAACCAAAGGCATGATCCGTCGTGCATGCCGGTCGCCGTCGAGAATCTTCGACTCTTCTCCACGCCGAACTGCATGGACACGCTCCCGGCCCGGCACGGGGCCGCCTACGAGAAGGCTCTCCACCGGGGCGGCGAGGAGAGCCGCCGCGCCACATCAGGCAACCTGCGCGAGGAGACCGACCACATGACGGACACGCGCATGATCACCGGCAGCCCGGACACGCTCTGGGGTCTTGACGACGGGATCGGCGTGGACTTCGGCCGATTCACCCAGGCGGTCCGCCGCTGGGAGCGGGTCTTCCGTCGTCCCGCGCCCTGCCCCACGCAGGTCACCGGCGGTTTGAGAAAATGGGTCGCCCGGCATGCGGATGATCCGACCCTCTTCGACCCATATTGGCTCGCCCGTCACGCCTCCCACGAGGACGGAGGAACCCGACTGGACGATCCGGAACGCAAGCGCGTCTGGCAACGTTTCATCGCCGCGGATCGGGGGAGGAGTCTCATCGACCCCGTGTTCTGGCCCGGAAGCATGGCATGGGATGAGGATCTGCCGATCCCCGCGACCCGGCTTCCCGCGAAATGCGTCACCGACTACTGGAAGGCCCGCACCCGGCACGAGGGCCGATTCCCGTCGCTCACCCACCTGTCGCCGCGATTCGTCGAATGGATGATGGGACTCCCCGACAAGTGGGTCACCGACCCGAACATCTGGCGGAACGTATCCGGCTCCCACCGCAACCTCCAGCTTCGCGCGCTCGGCAACGGGGTCGTACCACAGCAGGCCGCCACAGCCATCGACTGGAGCCTCACAGTCAGGGAGCGACTGAGCGCATGAGACGGGAACACGGTTTCGACACACCCGTCATGCCGCCCATCCCGCATCTTCTCCCATTCGGACCGGCCGCCCCCATAGTCTCCGATACCGGATCAGCCGGATGCTCATACGGGGCTTGACCATCGGTTTCCGCATGACGGGATGGTTCGGCCTGTCGGCCGGTTCGGGGGTGTATATTCTGTTGGCGTATGGTTGTTCGACCGTCATGGTGCGGCGGACGCATGCGTGGGAGAGCTTGGGCGCCCGAACGGCGGGAGCCTGACGGAAGAAAGGTTTGCTGGTTTATGGAATCCTCGAACGTGAAGAAGTCGATGCTGGCCGCGACGATCGCGGGCGCAACGCTGCTCGCCCCGCAGGCCGCGTTGGCGGATGAGACGGCCGTGACCGCGCAGGATCAGGCGGATCAGGCCGTGTCGCAGGCCGCGGAGGCGGTCGAAACGGCGAAGACCCGGGTGGCGCAGGCGAAGCCGAGCGGCGTGCCGGAGGCGCAGGCGAAGGCGGATGCGGCCGCCGCCGCATTGGACGCGGCCCAGTCGAAGCTCTCCGAGGCCGCGAACGAGAGGAACGCGGCGGACGCGGCGCGGCAGTCGGCGCAGAATGCGTATGATCAGGCGGATGCGGAGCATTCGCAGGCCGAACGCGACGCCGCGAATGCGCAGCAGGGCATCGAACAGGCGCAGCAGGGCATCAAGGACGCCGGACAGGCGATCACCGCCGCCGGTCAGGCGCTCGTCGACGCGAACAATGCGAAATCGCAGGCCGAAGCGGACAAGGCCACGGCCGAGGCGGGCAAGAGCGAAGCCGATCAGGCCGCAGCGGACGCGCAGAAGAACGTGGATGCGGCGCAGGCCGCCGCCGACCGGGCGAAGCGGGACGCCGCGGCCGCACAGGCGGAGGCGGATCAGGCGCAGGCGAACGTGACCAGGACGGAGAACACGGTCGCACAGGCCACGCAGAACGTGCAGGACGCGCAGTCGCGCATCGACGCCGCCGACCTGGCGAAGCGGCAGGCGCGGCAGGATGCGGCCGCCGCGGACGCGGCGAAATCGCAGGCCGAACAGGCGAAGGCGGATGCGCAGCAGACGCTTGACGGGAAGAAGGCCGCCCAGTCGCAGGCCGAACAGGCGAAAACGCAGGCCGATAAGGCGGCGGATGAGGCCGCGAAGGATGTGACGGCGAAGCAGGCCGCCGAGGCGCAGGCGAAGCTGGACAAGGAGAAGGCCGACCGGACTGTCGCCGACCTGTCCAAGGAGGATGCGGGTCTCGCCGATCTGGCCGCGAAGCTCGACGAGGCGAAGCAGGCCGCCCAGGCCGCCGAACAGGCGCAGCAGGCCGCCGACCAGGCGAAGCGGCAGGCCGACAAGGCGGAGGCGGATGCGACCGCCGACAAGGAGGCCAAGCAGGCCGCGGCCGACAAGGCTCAGCAGGACGCGGATGCGAGGAAGCAGGCCGCCGACACGGCCCAGTCCCAGTTGGACAAGGGCGCGCTCGGCTTCTACGAGACGTACGGGTACGAGCAGGCCGCGAAACTCATCAAAGAGAACAAGGACGGCTGGCTGCAGACCGGCAACAGCCTCTCCTCGACCACCTTGGACAACATGCTCGTGTCCGTCAAATACCTGCAGCAGATCAACGACATCCGCGAAAGCCTCGGCCTCAACCGACTCGACTGGAACAGCACGGACAACGCGCTCGCCCAGATGGCAGCCGACTACAACCACTTCTTCAGTATCCCCCAGACCAACAATCTCGAACATAACCCCGAGACGTACATTCAGGGTCAGAATCTTGCTTCGGGCTGGGATCCGATCGATGGCTGGTACTATCGCGAGAAGGCCATCTGGGATGAGGCGGTCGCAAAGGACCCGTCGCTCGAACAGTACAAGAACGATCCCATCGGACTGCAGGAGAAGAATCCGACCCTCTATCATCAGGTCGGTCATTACCTGAACATCATCTACCCCGATTATGTGTCCACCGGATTCGGATCCACCGCTGATGACGACAACCTCATCTACGGTCGCGTTGATGCGCAGAACTTCAACATCTACAACGGTGATCTGACGGTGGACGAGTACGAGAAGCAGCTCAAGGGGTATGTGGATCAGCTGAAGCAGGCTCCGGAGGCGTACCGGACCGCGGTCAAGCAGCTGAATGCGGCTCTCTCCGCCGTGGACGACGCATCCAAGAGCGTCGATGCGGCGCATGCGGCCGCCGTCAAGGCCGCACTGGATGCCGGCGAGAAGGCCGAGAAGGCTCAGGCGGCGCGCAGGGCGCAGGAGGAGGCGCAGGCCGCGTACGACAAGGCGGTGGCCGCCCAGCAGGACAAGGCGCAGGCCTTGGAGGCCGCGAAGAAGACGCAGACCGAAAAGACCGCGGCCTATGAGACGGCGCAGCAGGCCACGAAGGATGCGCAGGCGACCGCGGAACAGGCCAAGGCCGCGCAGACCCAGGCGCAGACGAATCTCGATCAGGCGAAGGCGGCCGTCCAGGCCGCTCAGGCGGATGTGGATGCCGCGCAGGCGAACATCGACAAGGCCGAACTGGCGAAGCAGGATGCGGTGAAGGCCGGCGAGCAGGCCGACCAGGCGAAGACCCAGGCCGAAGCGGATCTGACCGACGCCCGGACGGCGAAGACCACGGCCGAACAGGCATTGAAGGATGCGCAGGCCAAGGCGAAGGATGCGCGGGCGAAGGTCGAGGCGGCGAAGACCGTCCAGTCGGATCGCGAGCAGGCCGTGAAGGACGCGCAGACGGCGAAGGATGCGGCCGACGCGAAGGTCGCAGATGCGCAGGCGCTGGTCGACGAGGCCGGCCAGCGTATCAAGGACGCGGACACGGCCATCGCCAAGGCGAATGACGCGAAGACGGCGGCCGAACAGCGAATCAAGGATCTGAACGCTGAGATCACCCGCCTCCAGAACGCCGGCCGGACGCTCAAGGACGCGGAGGCGAAACTCGCTGACGCGAAGACGAGGCTCGACGAGGCATCCAAGGCCAAGGCCGAGGCGGATGCGAAGTACGCGCAGGCGAAGACCGCGTATGATACGGCCAAGGCCGACAAGGACGCCTCCGACACGGAGCTCGCCGACGCGAAGAAGGCCGAAGCCGAAGCCAGGAAGCAGGCCGAGGAGGAAGCCCGCAAGAAGGCCGAAGCCGAAGCCGCCAGGAAGAAGGCCGAAGAGGAGAAGAAGAAGGCGGAAGAGGAAGCCCGCAAGAAGGCCGAGGAGGCCGCGAAGAAGGCCGAAGCGGAGGCGAAGGCCAAGGCGGAAGCCGAAGCCAAGCGCAAGGCCGAGGAAGCCCGCAAGAAGGCGGAAGCCGAACAGCAGGCCAAGACCGAAGCCGAAAAGAAGGCAGCAGCCGAAGCCGCCAGGAAGGCCCAGGCCGAAAAGGTGAAGGCCGAACAGGAGGCCAAGGCCAAGGCGGAAGCGGTCAAGAAGGCCGAGGAAGCCCGCAAACAGGCCGAACAGGCCGCGAAGCAGGCCGGTACGGGCACCACCGTCACCACCGGCTCCGGCCAGTCGACCGCGAACAGCGGCAAGACCACCGGCGCGACCAATGCGAACGGCTCCAAGACCAACGGCGCCGCTCCGAACGCCTACCTGTCCAACACGGGCGCGGATGCGAGCATGGTGCTCACCTTGACCGGTATCCTCGCCGTGGCCGGAGCGGGCTGCGTGCTCACCAAGGTCAAGACCGCGAAGCACTCGAACGGCTGGACCATCAGCGGCAGGTGACCGATAGCCGATCAATAGGATAGGCCCCGTTCGAATCTTCTAGGATTCGAGCGGGGCCTATCCGTATCCGACGGTATTGTCGCCGGAAAAAATAATGGCCCGACCGCTGTCGGACTTTTGCAAGTCCAGTCGGGTGGGCACTGTCATTGATTATTGTCAAGGATGATATGCCGAAAGTCAAGTCTTAGGCGTGTTGCCTTGGATGCCAGTTCGGGTTCAGAATCCCGTTGCGGAATGTCTCGTCATTCTCCAGCATTTGCTCGATGGTCGCCCGCTCCGCATCCGGCAATCCCATTCCTTTTCGGAATCGATAAACGGTCATGATGGTCATCTGCGCGCTGCCGCCGCATGGCCTCCAATGACTGTATTTGGTGTAACGGTCGATTCTCCTTGCGGGGGAGGGACATTGCCGATTCCACAGCTGATCATGATGGGCGCAGCGATTCCTCAAATCGCAGATGGCATGCACGTCGGAACAGAATCGATCCCATTGCAGGGAATACTCTGCGGCGATGCCTCGGGCGACATCCTGATCAAGGGACAGTTCCAGAATACGGGATATACGGCCGAATGACATGGCCTCCACCGCAGCCCAGACTGGAACATTCGCATACCTGTAATCGGGAACGGTGGCTGACCTGTTGAAGAACTTCGTGACGTTGACATCCCTGCTTCTGGACAGATCGCGTATGATGTCGTCGACAAGACGATCCGCTTCGCCGTCATCCCACTCATCGTTGCGCCGGTAGCGATGAGGGTCGAGATAGAACGCATGATCCCGATGGGGATCGTTCTTGGACTCCAGCTCATCGTAGGCGATTCGGGCGTAGGAGGTGCGCAGTATTCTTTCAACGGGGAAGATGAGCGACAGAATCGCGGAACGAAGATCCGAATCGGATTCCATAAGACCCGTGATGGCGTCGAATCGTGTTCCCGCGATGAAGTTCTTGTCCCCGTATTTCGGGTCCCTCATGAAGGTTTTCGCGTAACCAAGAAAACGGTAATAATTGTGATGCTTGAACCAGAGGATAAGATCATCACGGTTCACGCCAAGCAGTCCACGATTCAAGGTGAGTTCGGCAAGCTCCTCAACGGTCTTATGGACTCCATCCACGTCAGATCCTCCCCGTACTGTCATTCGTCGAACCATTGTCTCGCACCATTCCGTTCGACTCGCCCGAAAAAGACACGTGGATGACCGCAAAGTCGGAGCATGCATTGCAGGGGAGATGATTCAGGATGTTGAATAAGGCAGCCGATTGGCATCCCCGGTAATACGGATGAAAGATGGTGTGTCGAAAAATGTTCTGTGAGGGGGGCGACGCATAAGGAAAGGATAATCGTCGGAAGGAAGGTTTGAATGCGCATTCGTCTGATCGTCTCGTTCCGGCCAGTCGGAGTGCCCGTCGGACGGCTGCCGGGATTGTGCGACCGGGCGCGTCGCCTTCTTCATGATCGGCCGGTCTCCCGTATTCGCGTGCTCCCGAACGGGGATCGCATGCAAGTGGAATTCACTTTGGACGCGGATCGGTTCAATGATGCGAATCTGCGGGGCGGCCGGATCCTGCTCCGCGTTCTACGTGATGCGGGAATGCCGGGAGCCGATCCGGAGGACATCGACCGGATCGGCTCCCTGGTTGAGCTGGACGACATGTGCGCGCGACGGCTGACGGACATGTCACGTCAACTGCTTCTCGACTGAAACCGGATCGGCGGACGCAGCCACCAGGGGCGGCCGCCGGTCGCCGGCAGGCTCCCCGCATCCGCATGGAGCGTGTTGCGGAAGACCGGCGGATGATCCGCGTTCTCCTCGATTCTGACGGTCGGAACACCCAGATTCGCGGTCACGGTCACCCGCCACACGCCGGTATGCGTGTCATAGGATACGCCGCGCAGACTCCCGTCCGGGATTTCACGGACGGAATACTCGTACGTGTGGCTGGTCTCATCCCACATGGACAGTCCGACCGGAATCGGATCGAATGCCGCCTTCCATGACCCATCCGATTGTTTCGCGAACCGTTTCGACTGCAATGCGGTCCCGGTCCCGGTCGCATTCGAATACAGGCCGACGGTGAAATCCGCGGGGGTTATATCCGTGCGCCCGTTCGCGGCAAGCGTCTTCAACGCGTTGAGGCCGATCATCCCGCCGGCCTTGAAATCCGTGTTGTGCCGTTCGTTCGTATCATACGACACGTTGCCGTTCGCGTAGAATCGTCCGTTCGTGTCGACCTCGATGGTCAGATCGCCCTTCCGGCTGAGAATGCTTCCGGGGAAGTTCATCGCCCATCGCGTCCACACGCCGCTGCCGGTGACCGCGCCGGGGATCCTATCCGGATCCTGGAGGAGGAACCGGTCGGTGTCGTGCATGTTCCAGACGAGCCGGTCGGCGAGCCGGCGGAATCTGCTGATGCCGGCCTGATCCTCGTTCGTGTTCACGCCCACGTATTCGCCGTTCAGATAGAAGCCCTGCGACGGGGTGATCGTGATGTCCGATCCTTGCAGATCCACGTAGATGGGCGTGTTGTCGGGGATCCCGTCGAATGCGAACGACCAGGTGAGCCACTGGTGCGCCGCGGCCTGCGCGTTCAATGCGGTCGCGTCGAGCGTGAACTTCTGGTATGCGCCTTTTCCGCTTCCGTGGAAGGTGACGCGCCCGTTGCGCGTGATCGTCCGGGATGCGCCCGCCGGTTCGACGCCGATGTTGCGGATGATCGTATCCTCCCCGGTCGAGTAGGATACGGTTCCGGTGTCGGACAGTCCGCGGATCGTGTCGCTCCATGCGGTGATTTTCCTGTCGAAGCCGTTCATGTCGACGATCCGTCCGCCGCCCACGTTGACCTTCAATGCTTCGGTGCGGCCGATTCCGATCCGGGGGTCGCGCGTCCGGTCATTGTAGTAGACGGCCTGCGCGTCGTCCGTGTTGCCGTCGCAGTCGATGTCCCTGTACAGCTGGTCCGGTTTGACGATCCGGTATCCGTCCTGGACCTTGCCGCCGATTTTGATGCTTCCGGCGCTGCTGAACGTGTTCGCGCAGTTGCCGCCGTCCAACAGGTTGCCGTTCGCGTCGGAGATGAGTCTCGCGTTCAGGTCTCCTCCGACCGTGAACACGTCCGCATCCAGTGGCGGGACCTCCCGCATGCCCCACCATACGTTGCCGCCCATGGAGCGGAGGGGGCGGATGGTCGCGTCGCCGTTGACGACGTTGATGCCTTCGGCCTCCCCGATCGTGCTGGTCAGGTTTCCGCCTATGTACATGCCGACGTAGGATGCGGTTCTCCAGTCGTTCGCATCATCGGCTACGGCGGGAGGGGTGAGGATGCCCGAGGGCGGATTCTAGTGGTCGTTGCAACGCCTTCGTTGTTTCCTGACCTGTTGCGTTGACCGTATCATGATGCGTTGATTAGGTCGAGGATGGCTTCGGACGGTTTCCTGAATCCGAGGGTCTTCCTCGGCCGGTCGTTCAATTCCTCCGCGACGGCGTCCAGGTACTCCTGAGAGTATCCGCCCAGATCGGTGCCCTTCGGGAAGTACTGGCGCAGCAGGCCGTTCGTGTTCTCGTTCGTGCCTCGCTGCCACGGCGAGTGCGGGTCGCAGAAGTACACCTGCATGTCCAACGCCGTCGAGATGCGCTTATGAAGCGCGAGCTCGGAGCCCTGATCCCACGTCAGCGAGTTGCGCAGCAGTTCGGGCAGATCGCGCATCCGGTCGATGACGGCCTGCTGGACGTGTTCGGCGTCATGCCCGTCGGGCAGGTGCAGCAGGATCGTGAACCGGGTGGCGCGCTCCACGAGCGTGCCGATCGCGCTGCGGTTCGCCGTCCCGCAGATCAGGTCGCCTTCCCAATGGCCCGGCACGGCGCGGTCCTCCACCTCGGACGGCCGCTGCGAGATCATGACCATCGGCTCACGGAACCGCGGACGCCGCTCGTTCACGCCGGTCTTCGGACGTCGGGCGGTCCGGCCGGAACGCAACGCCTTGGAGACCTCCTTGCGCAGTTCGCCCTTGGCCTGGACGTAGACGGCCTGGTAGATTGTCTCGGTGCAGATGTGCATGTCCTCATTATCCGGGAAGTCCTCCCGCAGACGCCCCGCGATCTGTTCCGGGCTCCAATGCCGCTTCAACCCGTCGCGGATGTAGTCGAGCAATCCGGGAACCGAACGCACCTTCGCGGCCTTCGGTCGGGCGAGCCGGCCCATGCTCACCCGTTGGGCGCGGTTCGGCTCGTAGAGCCCCGTGTCCGGGTTCGTGTTGCGCGCGATCTCTCGGGAGACGGATGACGCCGCACGCCCCAACCGGCTTGCGATCCTGCGGATGCTCCATCCGGCCCTCAGCCAGTCGGCTATGTGCAGACGACTCTCCAAGTCGAGGAACCGCGGGCTGATCTTCTTCGTCTCGTCCATGCCGGGACGATACCAGACCGTCACGGACGGCTTCTCGTTACGACCGGTCGAGCGCGTGCGCCCGTTGCGCCACACCTTGCCCGTGCGTTTCGACACACCCACCGCCTTCGCGGCCTGCGTGTAGTTCATGCCATCGCGGATGAGCTCCACATACCGCTCGCGGCGCGCCTCGCACATCAGGCTCCGGGTCGCGTACTTGACACCGTCGAACACCCACTTGCCCACCTGATCTCTCCTCTCGGATCATCAGGCGTTGCAACGATCACTGGAACCCGCCAAGCCTACGCCCCCCCCCCGCGCGGTTTTCCGAAAAATGATGCCTGTTCATGCCCATGCGGCTATGCGCCGCCACCAGGGGATCCCGCCCGTCGAGGGGAGACTCCCCACGGTGGAATGCTCCCATTGCGCGTACAGGGTGACGCCCTCATCGGGCATGGTGATCCCGTCCCCCGGATGGTATGTCGTGCCGGTGCCGTCCGCCTTCGTGTTCCAGGACAGGAACCGATGGTTCACGTACGTGAACCCGTTGGATGCGATCCGCATCCGATCCCCGTCCAAACCCTTCGCATCCGGGGTGGAGCCCGAAATGAGATGCTCATCGCCCTTCCCCGGGTTCGGATCATAGTGGAGCAGATGCGGGTAGCGGACGTTCAGGTTGAACCGGATCCGCAGGTTCGAAGCGTAGGCTCCACGCTCCAGATAGTAGATGCCCATCGTATGCCTGGTGTATGGGGCGAACGTGTCCCCGGAGAATCCGCCGGCCGGGGTGACGCCCGCAAGCCGGAAGCGTTCACGGATCGTGGACGTGCGCGTGTCCTTCGCCTGGTCGCCGCCGTTGCCTCTCTGGATGATCGCCCCGGTCTTGAGGTTGATGCTCCCGTTTCGGCCGAACAGGGGACCGGACAGGGATAGGATGACGACGCCGTCCATGACGACCCACAGATCATCGTCGCCGCGGAAGTCGAAAACCATCGGATTCCCGTTGCCGTCCTCCCCGTTCATGGTCATCGTGAACGGCTGCCGGTAGGAGATGCCGAAATAATGGTTCGGCTTGCGATACAAGTCATCGTCGGTTGCGAACGTGCTTCCACGGTCGAACGGCCAGAAGCCGCGGTTGGCCGTACCGGATTCGAACCGGCGGGACGCGGGATCATAGTAGGCGGCCCGCAGCCAGGAGTCGTACAGCCAGTACCCGTCCTTGTCGCGGGAGAGCAGTCCGCCGGCCCCGTTGACCGGATACTCCCTTTTGCCCGCGTGCGTCGTGTCGTCGAACAGGTAGGCGGCGGACTGCTCCAATCCGTCGCCGGTCCGGCTGACCGGATACCCGTCCGCATCCGCCTTCGGCTTCGACCAGTCGAACACGGCCTCGGCGGCCGGATCGTACTTGTACCAGTTGACGGGTGCCGACAGGATGCGTTTCATCAATGGGCTCATCGTGTCGGGGAGCGGATGGGGGATGGATGAGCATTGGAATTTGAGCAGATTCCCCTCCGCCTGCCCGCTTTTGGAGTTGATGCCCTTGGCGAGCCCGTCCGCGGAGCGGCAGGTGGCCTGATTGTCGGCCGTCCCCTCCTTCAGAACCGTGTAGTCGAAGAGGCGGAGCCTCCCGTCAACCGGATCCGGCGTGACGGCCGCATTGGCGGTCGTGGCGGACAGTGAGAGAATGAGCGGAATGGTGAGGATCAGCGTGAGGATCCTACGGGCGGATACCCGCGCGGGGGGGGGGGTGATTGCCGGGAGCATGAAAGCCTCTTTTCGAAGGGAGTGGAATGGGATCATCCGTTCGACGATCCGCCTATGCGACGGGATCGTCGAACGGATGCGACATGGATGATCAGGCAGGCCGACGGGATGACGGGCAGAAGCGCGGTCCAGTGGCGGAGAATCCACGCCCGCCGATCCCCGTCATGAGCGTCGAGGATCGTGTCGTCGCGTACGGCCGTGACGACGATCCGATGCGTGTTCACCCACAACGGGGTGCAGGTCACCAGGGACAATCGATCCTCGCCTTGGCGGATGCGGAGCTTTCCCAACGCCTGTTCGGGGGTGAGCATGTCCCACACCTTGTCGACCCGGTAGCCGATCCTCCGGCCGCCCGAGTCGATGACGATCGCATCCCCGGTCTTCATTTCATCCAGCCGGGTGAACAGGGTGCGCCCGTCGACGCCGCGATGCCCGGTGAGCACCGTATGCGTGGACTCGCCTCCGACGGGCAGGCTGCTCCCGTGGAGATGTCCGGCCCCGTTCATGAGCGTCTTATCGTCGGCCCCGTGGAGGATGGGGAGGGTGAGGCTGATCGACGGGATTTCAAGCTCGCCCATCATCCCATCCGAATCCAGTCGGAGGAGCCGCTGATACTCCGCGTCCGTTCTGAAGGAGAAGTCGCCCTTCCCGTCCGCCTCGCCCAATACTCCCTGATGGGCGGCGAGCCTCCTGTTGTACGCCTCCGCCTCCCGGATTTTCGCGGGGATTCCGGTCGCGTAGGAGGATTGGGCGGCGAGCGTCGTGTCGTTGGCGATGAGCATCCACTGGGGGATGGCGGGCAGGAGCGTGGCGAGGAGGACGGCCAGAAGCGCGAGCGTGACCGTCCTCCCATGCCGGGGTTGTCCGCTCATGCGCTGTGGGATCCCCGATGCGTGGAGAGGCGTCCGCGGATGAGCGTGATAAGCGTGAGGATCAGCCCCAGGCTGATGACCGTCAGGACCACGCCGGCCATGCTCCGCTGGAAGCCGCCGGTCAACGGCATTTGGGTGATGCTGTTCACGTTCTTCACGGTGACGGTCGACCCGTTGAGGCCGACCAGGTTCGTGTTCGCGTTCTCGACCATCCTGTAGGAGCCGTCGTCGTTGATCTGCAGGGTGAACGACGGTTTGACGTTCATCATGCCGGTCGGCGTGGTGGTCTCCTTGACGGTGTACTGGCCTGCGGCGAGGTTCTGGTATTGGATGAGACCGTTCGCGTCGGTTCTGATTTCGCCGGCCGCGGTTTCGGATGCGGCCTGGCTCCATGTCTTCGCGGTCGCGTTCCAGGTGAGCCATTTGCCGTGGGTCTTGTCCATGATCTTGAAGCCCGCATTCGCCAATGCGTTCCCGTTGTCGACGCGGGTCTTCTTGAGGGTGAACCCGTAGGATTTCACGAAGACCGTGGTGTCGCCCCCGGTCTTCGTGTCCCCGTCGATCACGTACGTGGATGAGGCCTTGTTGGAGGCGTTCGCCTGGAGGATGATCATCGAGTAGGTGACGACGACCTGCTTCTCCCAGTTGTGCGCGATCCGGCTGGAAAGGTCGAGGATGAATCCGTTGCCGCTGGCCGTGGGGTCGATCTTCACCGGGGTCGCATCCCCGATTTTGACGGTGAGGCTTCCGGCCGCGTATTTCATGCCGGTGGGCGTGTCGGTGATGGTCAGTTTCGTCGGGTTGACGGCCTGCTGGGGGAAACGGGTCGTGATCGTGAACTGCTTCGACAGGCCCACCGTAGCGGACGAGCCGCCGACGGCAGATTTGCTGAGGTCGATTACCGTGTTTTTCATCGTGACGACACCAAGCGTCTGGTTCGCCATATCCAAGCCGTCGATCTTCGTGCTTACGATCATCGACAGTGAATTATTGGTCATCAGCAGGTACAGGCCCATGTTCGGGACCGTCAGATTCGCCTGCGCGCCCGTCGGCTTCCACGACAGGACGCTCGCGCCCGGCTTCTTCGCATCCGCGGCCAGGCTCTTCGCGATCGCGCGCAGCTTCGCCGCATCCGTGATCTTCGCGAGATTGCCCGCCGCGTCATAGTTCTTGTCCGCGGTGATCTTGTTCGCCGTGAACGCGCGCGTGATCCACTCGCCCGCCGTCGAATTCGGATTCGACACGGCCACCGACGTGACCTTACCGTTCGCCTTCACCGCATTCGAATACGCTCCCAATTGGAACGCCGCGAACGTGCGCCCCGTCAGCGTGTCGCCCGTCGGCGCCTTCACCGTGATCGAATACCCCGCCGCATGCGCCGGCGCCGCCGGCAGCAGCAATGCGACCAGCACGATCAGCACCGTCAGCAGACCCGACCGGACCCGCCATGAACCCACACCCATGATCCTCAACATCCTTTCACAACAGAAAAAACTAACGATTCGCATGCCGGCCCGACAGCCAGCCGTTCCGCCGCCGCGCCAGCACGAAACCCGGCGGAACCACGCCCACGCACGCCACGCCCGCCCACACGAAGCCGCGCTTCGCATCCGGGGCGGCCTGCGTGGGATACGGGGCCATAAGGGGCATCTCCGCCCGCTCCCCGGTCACGAGAAGCCGCATCGTGTTCCCCTCGCCCGTGCACGTGAGCAAGGTCACCAGATCACGCCCCTTCACGATGCGCAGCAGACCCGTATCCGTGGGCTTCACGATCCTGCTGCCGGTCACCCGGTAGGCGAGCGTATGGCCGCCGACCCGCAGATAGAACGGATCACCCGGCTTCAGCTCGTCGATCCGGGTGAACAGGGTCGCGTCGGGAAGATTCGTATGCCCCGTCAATACGGCGTGCGTGGACGCGCCGCCTACCGGCAGGCTCGTGCCCGGCAGATGGCCGGCCGCATGATCCAGCACCTCCGAGGTGGCCCCATGCAGGATCGGCAGGTCAAGGCTGATGGACGGGATGTGAAGTTCGCCCATCGTGCCCTGACCATCCCAATCCAAAGTCCTCCGATACTCCCCGTCGCCCTGGAAGCCGGTGCCGCCCCCATCCTGTTCGAACACGGGTTCGCCGATCATCGGCTGGCCGGATGCGGCGAGCCTCTGATTGTAGGCGACCGCATCACGGGTGATGCCGTCGCGTGCGCCGGCCGGATAGGAGGCGGTCGTCTCCAAGGCGCGGCGCGCCTCCCGGCCGGTGGCCGTATCCCCATACGACTGGAGCAGCCACGGGGCGGCCAGAAGCACGAGCCCGATCATGAAACTGAGGGCGGCGGACAGGAACGCGAGACGACTGTGCCAGAGAAGCCTGCGCCGTTTCGCCTGCGCCCGTCGCACGGGGAGAAGCGCCCCGTCGATGAGATCATCCCATTCGCCGCCCATCAGCATGCCCCTTTATCGGGTCAGCGGCCCTGACGGCGGAGCATGCCGCCGCGGATCGCGCCGATCAGTGCGAGACCGAGGAACGGGATCGCGCACACGACCCAGAACATGACGGCGAGCACGCCGCCCGTATCCGGGAGTTCGGTGATGCTCTTGATGTTCTTCACGGTCACGTTCCGATCATCGGCCTTCACGCTCAGGTTCGGATTGTCGACGCCGGTGATCGTGGTCGCGCCCGTATCCGAAATGGTCGCCTTGAACGTGGGCTTCGCGATGGAGGAGTAGCCGGACGGCTGCTGGATCTCCTTGATCAGGTACGTGCTCGCACCCAGATTCGGGATCGTGACCTTGCCCTTCTCGCTGGCGGTGTCCTTCGAATCGGCGACGCCGTCATGGTTCGTGTCGCCGGACACGAACGTGGTGGCCTTCGACTGGTCGGTGCCGCGCGTCCACCGGCCGGTCGCGTAATCGTAGGTGAGCCACGTGTTGTCGCGCGTGTCCTGCACCTGGAACTTCGCGCCGTTGAGCTTGTCGCCGGTCGCATTGTCGGTCTTCGTGATGGTCAGCGGGAATGCGAGCATGGTGGTCTTGTCGCTGGCGGTGGCGATCACGGTCTGCACGCCGTCGCTGAACGTGCCGTTCACGGTCGCCGTGTTCGACGCGCCGTTCGCGCTGGTCGTGCCGGCCGCGGTGACCTTCGCCTTGTATTCGATGACGAGCTGACGGCCCGGATGGGTGGTGAGCAGCTTGGTCGCGTCGAGGATGAACCCGCCGTTCGGGACGGTGAGGTCCGGGTCGGTGCGGGTCTTGCCGTCCGCGGCGAGGAGGGTCGCGTCGCCGGCGACCTTCTGGCCGGCGGTCTGGTAGAGGATCACGTCGGTGCCGACGGTCAGATTGCGGACGGTGGTCCCATCCCACGTCTTCGCGATGAGAGTGCCGGTGACGAGGCTCATCTTCGACGGCGCGTCCACGATCTTGAACTTCAAAGCGCCGCCGACCTTGCCGTTCGGAATGGTCAGGACGAGCTTCTGGGTGACGGTGTCGCCGACGAGCACGCCCGCGCTTTTCTTCGTCTGGTCGGCGAGATTGCCCGTGTTGGTGATGGTCTTCGTGACCTTCACGCCCTTGCCCTTGACGAGCGCGACGCCGAGCGTCCGGTCGGCGAAGCTCTTCCCGTTCATGGTGGTCGGGATGATCATCGGATTGCCGTTGCTGTCGGTGATCAGGTAGAGGCCCTCGTTGACGGTGGCCTTCACCGTGCCGGTCGTGCTGGCGGGGAAGGCGACGGTCGTGACGCCGCTGTTCGCCGCGGTCGCGGCGAGCTGTTTGGCGAGTTCGCGGAGCCGGCGCATGTCGGCGGTGTTCGTGTCGTTCATCTTCGCGATCGCGCCGGCCGCGTCATACCCGTTGGGGATGGTGATCTTGTCGGTGCCGAGCTTCGCGTTCGCGGCGGTGATCGCGGCCTCGACCCACGTCTTCGCCTTGGTGCTTTCCAGCTGGACGCCGAAGCTGGTCACGTTGGTCGCGTTGGTGACGACGTCCTTCCATGTGCCGATCCGGTACGCCTTGAACGTGTGGCCGGCGAGCGTTTCGCCGGTGCCCGCGTTCAGGGTGAGGCTGGCCGCGGTTTCGGCCGCGTTCGCGGTCGCGCCGAATGCGAGTCCGCCGGCGAGCGTGGCCGCGGCGGTGAGGATCGCGAGGATCCTCCTGCGAGTGGTTGTCATGTTCCCGTTTCTCCTTTTGTCTCGGTTGTTCGGGTTTGCACGCGCTCTCTATGCTCCCGCGAAAAGGGTTGCGGAACGAGAGAGAAGGGGCGGCCGGCGACGGTCACGGGATGTGTGAGTGTCCGTGTTTCCCGTGACCGTCGCCGGCCGCCCCGGCGTGAAGATGACCGGTTTTCAGTCGAGTCCGTCGATCAGATGTTTGAGCATGGTCTTCGCCTCCCGGATCGCGGCCGTCGCATGATCGGCCCTCTCCTGCGACTCCCGGTCGCGGGTCTCACGCTCCCGGTCGGCCTGCGCGATCCGCTCCCTGAACGCCTGCTCGCGGGCGTTCAGATCCTTGTCGGCCTGCGCGGCGCGTTCCTTAAGCGCCTTGTCCGCCTCACTGATGCGACGGTTCGCCTCCTCGATCATCCCGTTCGCACGGGTCTTCGCCTCCTCGAGCATGCGTGTGGCCTGCGTCCCGGCATCCTGCAGGGATTTCTCCGTGTCGGCGCGCGCATGATCGCGGATGTCGTCGGCCTGCGCCTTCGCGTCGGCGATGAGCTTCTGCGCGTTCGCGCCCAACGTCTCCCACGGGTTCTCGGCCTCGTGGCGGAGACGGTCGCGTTCCTCGACGGCCGCATCCAGTTGGGCCTGGAGGCTGCCGATGCGGGCGGCGAGCCGTTCCTGGTTCGCGTACGCCTGCGCGAGGCTGCGTTTCAGTCCGGCCTGACGGTCGTCCATGTTGCGCAGCAGACGGTCCACGTCCTCGACCCGGTATCCGTTCAATGCTCGCGGCAATGGGTCGCGATGCTCGTTCTGCGGGTTCTGGCCGGGCTGGATGATCTGCGTGAGATCCTGCGACGGTTCGCTCATGTTCCTGCAATCCTTCTACTTGTCGTTTTCGACGTCGCCGTTCGCATGCGTCGGGTCCCGTGCGGCGAGCTCCCGTTCGAGCATGCCGATCCGATGGGTCAGCTCCTCCCTGGCGCAGCCGGCCGCCAGGCCGATGCTGAGCATGCCGGCGGTGAAGCCCGCGAGGAAAAGAATCACATACCAGATCATTCGAATGAACGTCTCCTTATATCCATGGGTTTTCGCGCATGCTATGCGCATCGCATGCGTCGGCGCCGCATAGGCGGGAAAGGATACGATCACGGTCATGAGAAAGGATCACCAGCATGGGTTTCGCCACGGATATGAGAAGGGCGGCCGCGTTGAGCGTCGGCGCGGCCATGCTCGCCACGGGGCTCGGCCTGCAGCCGGCCGTCACCCCATCCGCCATGGCGGATACGACGGCCGTCTCCGAGACGACGGCATCCGCCTACGATATCGTGACGGTCGGCAGCGCGAAGGTCGTCAAATTCCGCAACAATGATGATACGCGGAACATCAAATCAACCATCGACGGAACGGCGCAGGATGGGGCGGTCCCGAACTACTGGCAGCTCGTCACCCGAATCGGCCTCAAGGTTCATCTGGACAAGGCGTTGAAGGCAGGGGATGTCGCATACGTGCGGTTCAACACGACGGAGACGAGCAGGTTCCGTTCGTTCTCGCCCGCGCAGGCCATTCAGCCCGTCAAGGATGCGAACGGCGACATCCTGTTCAACGTCGAATTCAGCAAGACGAAGCAGCGGCTGGAGCTTACCGCCACCGACGCGGGAGCGAAGCTCGCCACGGCCGATTTCACCGTGGATCTGAAGTTCAACTGCTGGCCGCCGTCCAGCGGCGGCGGCTCCGACTCGGAGAAGGACTTCCACACCGAATGGACGATCGGCTCCTCCACGATCACGTTCGACAACACGCCGCTGACGAAGAAGATCGGCTACGATGCGCGCTACGTGAACGGCAACGGGTCGGATGCGAAACGGGTCGGCGTCAGCAGCGCGTTCGAGACGGGCGGACTGATCAACACGGCCGTCAACGACGCGACCGGCACGCGCGCATGGCAGGCGCAGGCCGACAAGAAACGCATCTTCCTCATGAAGATCACGCCGAAAACCGCGCCGATCGCCAAAGTGTACGTGAGCGCCATCGCATCCAGCATGCGCGTCGCCTACGATGAGACGCACACGAGCAACGGGGATGCGACCGGCCAGATCAGCGAGGCCGCCAAGGAGATCACGGTCGGCTCCGCCGATGCGATCAATACGGTCGACAAGGCCGCGACCCTGCTGAAGAAGAACGAGTACGCCGTCTACCATGCGACGGACGGCGTATGGTGGTTCGCGTGCAACGTGGGCAGCAGCTCCGAGGACACGACCACATTGGCGAATCTCAAGGATGATGCGACCACGACGCTCTACCAGAAGGCGAAAAGCCTCGGACTGGGCGCCCAGATCCGCATCATGTACGCGTACATGGAGTTCTCCAACGATCAGACCGCGCAAAGCGCGACCGTGGAATGGTCGAACAGCTACGGCCAGTCCGGCACGCTCGACGTGAAGAACACGATCCTGTCGAACGAGACCGCGGACGGCGTGAAACTCGGCTGGATCGGCTTCGAACCGAACGGCGGCACGGGCACGATGGACACGAAGGCGGGCGCCATCACGTCGAAGCTCACCCTGCCCGCCAACGGGTTCACGCGCACCGGCTACGAGTTCGCCGGGTGGAACACGCAGAAGGACGGCAAGGGCGCCGCGTACAAGGCGGGCGATCAGCTGCAGTATCCGGAGGCGGGCGTCACCCTGTACGCGCAGTGGAAGGGACTGCCGGCCACGATCACCGTGCATGCGAACGAGGGAAGCGGCGAGGATGTGACGATCAGCGGCATGACCGGCAAGACCGTGAAGACCCCCGCCGCGGACACGTTCGTCCGCCCCGGCTACACGCTCAAGGAGTGGAACACGAAACAGGACGGGAGCGGCATCGCGTACGCGCCCGGCACGGACATGCCCATGCCCGCCGGCGATACGGGCCTGTACGCGATCTGGAAGGCCGCCCCCGCATCCGTCACGTATGACGCGAACGGAGGCTCGGGCACGACAGGGAAGACCACCGGCGTCACCGATCAGACGGTGAAGACCGCGGCGAACGCGTTCACGCGCACGGGATACCGGTTCGACTCGTGGAACACGAAACCGGACGGGACCGGCGTGAAATACGCGACGGGCGCGGACGTGAGACTCCCCGCGGGAGGCGTCACCCTGTACGCGCAGTGGACAGGGGAGGAGACGACCGTCACCTACGCGTCCAACAACGGGGCCGGCGACACGGTGAAGACGCAGGCCGTGACCGGCGGCACCGTGAAGGCCGGCGCGAACACGTTCGAACGCGCCGGCTACACGTTCACGGGATGGAACACGAAGACCGACGGAACGGGCGCGAAGTACGCGGCCGGCGCGGACGTGCCCGTCCCGGTCGGCGGCATCACCCTCTACGCCCAATGGAAGGCCGCCCCCGCCGCGATCTCGTATGACGCGAACGGAGGCGCGGGCGCGACCGGGAAGACCACGGGCGTCACGGATGGCACCGTGAAGGCCGCCGCCAGCGGGTTCACGCGAGCCGGATACACGTTCGACTCGTGGAACACGAAACCGGACGGCACCGGCGTGAAATACGCTCCGAACGCGGATGTGAAGCTCCCTGCGGGAGGCATCACCCTGTACGCGCGGTGGACCGCCAGCCCCGCGGCCGTCACCTACGACGCGAACAAGGGCACGGGCACGACCGGGAAGACCACCGGCGTCACCGACCAGACCGTGAAGGCCGCCGCCA
This sequence comes from Bifidobacterium sp. SO1, assembly GCF_018555335.1. NCBI lineage: Bacteria > Bacillati > Actinomycetota > Actinomycetes > Bifidobacteriales > Bifidobacteriaceae > Bifidobacterium > Bifidobacterium sp. SO1. Next base: position 73,945 of record NZ_JAFEJR010000008.1, read on the forward strand.
GCGCGTTCGCACGCACGGGATACTCGTTCGACGGGTGGAACACGAAGGCGGACGGCACCGGCGCGAAATACGCTCCGAACGCGGATGTGAAGCTCCCCGCGGGAGGCATCACGCTCTACGCGCAGTGGAAGGCGCTCCCCGCAAGCGTGTCATATGACGCGAACGGCGGCAAGGGCACGACCGCGAAGACCACCGGCGTCACCGACGGGACCGTGAAGACCGCGGCATCGACCATGCTGCGCGACGGATACTCGTTCACCGGCTGGAACACGCGGGCGGACGGGAAGGGCGACGGATACCAGCCGGGAGCCACGCTCACGCTCCCCGCGGGAGGCGTCACCCTGTACGCGCAGTGGAAGGCCAATACGGAGACCGTCACGTTCAACCCGAACGGCGCGAACGCGACCGGATTCACCGACCCGCTCACCGGGCCCCGCGACTCGACGGCCAAGCTCCCCGCCAACGGGTTCGCATACGCCGGATACTCGTTCACCGGCTGGAACACGCGGGCGGACGGCACAGGCACGGCAATCGCGGACAAGGCTCCGTTCACGTTCGACGGGACGCGCATCCTCTACGCGCAGTGGAAGGCGAACCCGGCGCCCGTCACCCTGAACGCGAACGGCGGCACCGGCGAGAACACCATCCTGAACGCGGTCACCGGCATGAAGATCACGCTCCCCACGAACGGGTTCACGCGAGACGGATACACGACGTCCGGCTGGAACACGAAACCGGACGGATCGGGCACGGCGTATGCGGCCGGCGCGACCATCCAGGCGCCCGCGAACGGCGTCACCCTGTACGCGCAATGGACCGCATTGAAGGCCGCGATCGCCTACAATGCGAACAACGGGACGGGGAGCATGCCGGACACGACCGGCGTCACCGGACAGACGGTCAAGGCCTCCGACAGCACGTTCACGCGCGACGGGTGGAAGTTCGCCGGCTGGAACACCAAGGCGGACGGCAGCGGCGACACGGTGAAGCCCGGCATGGAGGTCACGCTCGCCGCGACGCCGATCATCCTCTACGCGCAGTGGAAGGCCGACGACATGACCATCCGCTATGATGCGAACGCCTCGGATGCGACCGGAACCATGATCGGTCAGACGCTCGCGGACGCGGCCGACGGGAAGGCCATGGACGCCGGGTACGCGCGCGACGGCTACGAGTTCACCGGCTGGAACACCTCCAGGGACGGGAAGGGCGTCGCATACGCGCCCGGCGACAGGATCCACGCGCTCCCCGGCGGCGCGCTCACCCTCTACGCGCAGTGGAAGGCATTGCCCGCCACCGTCGGATTCGACGCGAACGCGAAGGATGCGACGGGCTCCACGCGCATGCTGACCGGCGTCACCGGCGACAGGATCAGAATCCCCGCCAACGGATACCGGCGCGCCGGCTGGACGTTCACGGGCTGGAACACGCGCGAGGACGGGAAGGGCACGGCCTACCGGCAGGGCGACGAGATCACGCTCAAGGGCTCGATCACCCTGCACGCGCAGTGGACGCGCAACCCCGACACGTCCAAGACGGGCGGAAACACCGGAAAGACCGCCGCAACGGGCGGGAAGACCGGCGGCGACGCGAAGACCGGACTCGCCTCCACCGGCGCATCCACCGGGATCATCGCCCTGACCGGCATGCTGCTCACCGGACTCGGCCTCATGCTGAACCGGCTCCGCCGCCGCGAACGGTAAACGGCATGCACGGAGGGGGCGTGTCTCCGGTTCCGACCGGGGATACGCCCCCTCCGTTTCTCCGCACATAGTCGACTCCCATGAACCAGCCTGGAACCTTCCGGCTCACCGACCAGCCCGGCGAATACCTGCATCTGAACCATCCCATGACGGATGCGACGGGACTGCATGCGAACGGTCTTCTCATACCCGCAGGCCGATACGAGCCGGCGGTTATGAGAAGACCGGAAGCGGATGAAAGCATCCCGCCCGAAACCGGCTGTCTCATCCTCCTCGACGACGATCAGGGACAATGGGCGACGATCCGAGTCAGCCGCATGGGAGACGATGCGCGCATCATCTGCCGGGACAGATACGGCAACAAATATGATCGCGATCACTGGCATTACCGGGGCGTCATCCCGTCCCATACAGGCGGAACCATGAAACGCCTGATCGGAATAGAACCCGGATCCACCCTCGTGCTCATCGACTGCCAGAACGGCTTCCTCGGACCGCGCACGGGAGATCTGCGGGAACGCCTCACCCGATTCATCACCGAACGCGGCCATGACTTCGACAGGATCATCGCAACCCGATTCATCAACACGCCGAACAGCCCCTACGAACGGTTCATCCACTGGACACGCCTCCGGAACCCCCGGAAACGGATCTGGCCGACGGCATCCGAGCGGACATCATCCTCGACAAGCACGCGTATGTCAACGCGACCGACATTCTTGACCATGCGAACCCGGATCATCCGATCTACCTCGCCGGAGCCGACACCGACGTGTGCGTTCTGGAAAACGCGGCGGCACTGTTCGAACAGGGCGTCGACGTGCGCGTCCTCTACGATCTGACCTACACGAACGGGGGAGCCGAAGCCTACGCGAACGCGCTCCGGCTGCTCGGCCGCACCATCGGACGCGACCAGATCATCCGAGGCGAGCATTGACCGCGACCGCATGGACGCTCAACGAGCCGGATCCGCAAGCGAGGAGCATGCGGTCTCCTGCAGCGTGGAGGAATCCGGCGGCATCCGAATGAGCCGGACGAATGGCGTCGGCGCGATCATAGGCGGTAAAGACTGACCGTAGGCGCCGCGGATCCTCATGGGATGATCCGATAAGACATCCTCGCATAGCCGACCCGCATGGACAAGCATATGCTCAAACGTTTCTGGGGGGGGGGCTCGCCTTCGCGCTGCCCCTGATCCTCCTTCTTCCCGCCTGCCCCGCGAATGCGGCCGATCCGATCAGTCTCACCAGCATCGGTTCGATCACCGGCATCACCCTGACCGACAGGGACACCGGGAAGACCATCAACGCCTCGAATCCCGCATCCGGGTCGCATGTCAGCGCGACCATCACCCTCCACGGTGAAATCCGAGACATCGGCCGGCTTTCAAAAGGGGACGTGATCACGATCCCCGTGAGCGCGACGGCCGGATCGCACTACAGTCGGATCAGCCAGCCGTCCTGCACGCCGAACGTCACCGACGGGAACGGGATCATCCCGTTCGTCATGGACTGCACGCCCACCGACGCGTCCGACGAAGGCGGGTACAGCAGCAACGGCCTGCACCGGATCCTTCTCACCGCCACCGCGGGCGTCGCATCCTTCACCGGCGTCTACCGGTTCACTCTCACCATCCAAACGTGGACGCAGCCGATCGGCGTACGCGCCAACATTTCGGCCGTGGAAAGCACATGGCGTTTCGCCGACGCGACGGCCGCATTCCCCAATGCGAAGCAATCCCTGCCACGCTTCGACCAGGACGGGCTGAGCCGCAACTGGATCGGCCGGCCGGGATCCGCGGAGGCGAACTTCATGATGATCGAGAACCGCTCCTACAATCAGGGCCTCGATTCGAAAGGCTTCGATCCGAAGAAGACGGAGTGGGCGTGGACCGTCAGGGACATGGTGTCCGTCACGCTCGTCAAAGGCGCGGACGTCACGAATGTCACCGCGGAGGATCACGCGAACCTGAACGCCAGGCTCACATCCGACGACGGGGTGCACGCCAGCTCGTTCGACACGAACACGGAACGCATCCCGCTCGCCAGAACCGAAGCGGCCGCGGATCGGATCAGCACGCCCGCCAAGGCCTCGACCGTTCTCAAACCCCGCCAGTACGCACTCGATCGCATGAGCGACGGCACGTGGGTGATCGCCGTCAACTGGGGTCCATGGTCGAAGCTCGCCCGAAGCGCGGACGCCACGATCCTCGACCCCCAGACCCGGGTCATGCAGGCGAACGCCAACAGGTACGGGCTGGGCGCCAGCAACAGCTGGTTCGTCTACCGGGTCACGTTCGACGATCCGCTGAAAGCCCAGTCGGCGACCATAACCACCACGGTCGTCAATGCGGGATCATCCACATGGACGCGCACGGACACCGGGTCGAGCGCTCCGGCCGCGAACACGGGCGCGGGCGACAGCCGGGCCACGCTCTCCTACGACGGCAACGGGGCCGAAACGGGAAGCACGCCCTCACAGGCGGGGACGGTCGGATCCACGCAGACCGTGCAGCCGAACGGATACTCGCATGCGGGATACTCGTTCACCGGCTGGAACACGAAGAAGGATGGGAGCGGACGCTCCTATCGGGCCACGGACACGCTCACCCTGCCGCGCGAGGGGCTCATCCTGTACGCGCAATGGCGCGCGGATGCGGGGAGCCTGCCCGAAACCGGGGGAGAATCCCATGTTCTGCCGTGGATTCTTCTCCATCTGTTCGACCGTCATTGACCGGCATGCGACTTGAATCCACTGGGGGACATTCGAGGCGGCGCATTCCTTCTTTTCAATCCACTGCATGCGAACCGGTATGCGTCCTTGACATGGAGCTCATTCGCCGTCTTCGGGCAGGCTGATCGTCGCCGGTCCCGTCATGACGGACAATCCGGCCAGCAAAGATCCGACGATCACGGGGATCCGGCCTCCCTGTCCGAACAGGAACGTGGCGAACGGGAGACTCAGGGATGATACGACGGACAGGATCGAACGAAGCCGGCTCCGTCGGGCCACCGGCTTCTCCAGGTTTTCGAACCGTGAGATCATCATCCCGCAGTCGCGGGTGATCATCGTGTACAGTCGCGCATCCGTCGGCGGGTAGAGGACGGCGATCCGATCGCATCGGGCCATGAGGAGACGGGCGGCCGCGGTCATGCCCGCGAACGGCTGCCGCGTCTCCCATTGCATGAACTGGCGGCGCATGTTGCGCGCCAGATACACGGCGACGCTCCCCTCCCGGTCCCGTTCGGGGATGATCGTCAGAATGGGGTACAGGCCCGCGTTCCGGATGCGCCATGCGCGGGCGAGCCGCCGGGGGATCGGCCGATCCGGGTCGGAGATGATGAAGCCGTGACGGCAGAACAAAAGCCGTTCCCAGTCGCGGCTGAACGGCAGGGTGGGGTTTCCCGTCGTCACCGTCTTCCACCGATGCCATTTGAGCCAGCGGATGATCCGATCATCCTGTCCGGACCATGGGCGCGGCCAGGCTCCAAGATCATGAACGTATATCACCCGGCTCATGGTATCGGTCATTTCCATTCCAGGGTGATGTCAATCCGATCCGTGATCAGGCTCCACGTCTCCCAGATGATGAGCATGATCAGCCAGACCTGGGGGCGTCGGGCGGGATTCCAGTCGGCCCATGGGGCCAGCGGCTTCCAGAGGATGACGATGCCCGTGAAAAGCAGCATGGATGGGAGGTGGAATCGCCCGTACCAGTCGTCCTCGAACATGGATCCCGCGTACGCTTCGATCCCGCAGACGCCGGCGGCCGTGAGGATCGCGATCATGATCGCCATGCTCACGGCCGCCTCATGGTCGAGGATCCGCATTTCGGTGAGGATGAGCAGCAGATTCGCCGTGATCAGCCCCGTATGCCAGGCGACGTATGAGTGGATGGTTCCGAACCCGTAGTGCATGATCCGGCGTATGCGTCAGCCCGTCCGCCGGCCGCATAGGCGTAGGCTGAATGCCCTTTGTCGGATGAGGGGCGGATCAAGAAAGGATGAGCATGAGTCGCATGCTTAGTGACGGGGGAGGCGGACTCCTCCACCGGATCGGCATGAAGGCCGTCGCATTGACAGCGGCGGTCGCCACCCTGGCCGCCGGCTTCGTGGGAGCGAACGTCGCGTACGCGGAGCAGACGGAGGGCAGTGCGGTCGGCATGCCGGGTTATACGGCGAACAGCTCTTTCAGGGTGACGTTCCCGAACGGCAGGACCGAATACGGCGCGTACGGCATCGGCCCGGTCACGACCGTCGACGGCCGGTACGCGTACTGCATGGAGGCGGACACCCTGTACACGGGCGTCGCCGGCACCTGGTCGGATCTGACCGACGACACTTCGAAGACCGTCGCGTGGATCGCAAGCAACAACAACGGCAATCCGGATGATCTCACCCAGGCCGCGATCGCGTACCTCGTGCACATGAAACTCGACCCGCAGGGCGCGACGTTCATGAACGCGTTCGCCACGGCCGGACTGTCGAACGGAGACTGGAATCAGGTCGTCGCCAAGGCGAACGATCTGTGGAACGACGCGATCCTCAACATGCCCCGTAAGATCGAAGCATCCGTGGAGTACACCACGGGTAAAAAATCTGGAACCATTAATCCGGGAATCAAAAACGGAAGCGGAAACTGGACCAGCGGACTTGCCTATACCATCACACTGACCGGACCGGCCGTATTCGACGGCACGAACAGTGATGTCTACAACGGAGTCACATCCGGAAAAGAAGAACACATCGGCTGGCATGCGACCGGCAACGGAGATGTCAATTACCGGATTTCACACAAGTCGATCAACGGCAAGAGACTGGTCAGTTCCAATCAGGACATGTTCTCCACGCCGAAGGATCCTGGCACGGAATCCAAGATTGCATCGTTCAAGGTCGAGAATGCCTTCCAGCCGACGATCGCGAACACGCAGGTCACATCCAAAGGCGTGGACTCCGGCAACAGCATCGCGGATCAGGTGACGTCCGGCGGCGCGTCATGGCCGGCCGGCACCGAGGTCAAGGCGAAGGGCTACTACTATCTGACCGACGGCTCCTTCACCCGGATCAGCCGCAACAACGGCGAAAGCGCATCCTCGTATCTGAGCCGCGTCACCGCCCGTTACGGCGCGCCCGTCGCGACCGCGACCCTCACGTTCACGGGCAGCGGCCAGACCAAGACCGTTACCGCGAAGAAGGCCGACGGCACCGACTACAAGACCCCGACCGGCGGCGGCACCGGCAGCTGGGCATGGGTCATCGACAAGAACGACCAGCCCGCGGCCACCATCGGCCAGATCGCGGATGACGCGATCCACGAGATCGGCCTCGCCAGCGAAACCAGCGTCATCATCACCCGACCGAACCATGACTCCGTCGTACTCGAACAGCAGTCCGGCATGAACAAGGACATCATGGACACGATCACCATCGGCGGATTCCCCACCAACTACGGAACGTTCAAGGGCGACAATGAATTCGGGGCCGACGCGAAGGCCAAAATCCGCGTCTGGTGGGCCGGCAGCGGCACCGGCGACCGCAAGCAGGACGAAACCTACAAGCCGACCACCACAGAGGAGCCCACCGCCGACGAGCATCACAGGCTCCTCGGCGAATGGGAGGTTCCCGCAGGCAACGGCACGTACAAGGTCGGCGGCGGCGTCATCACCTTCCGCCAGAACAACACGGGCACCGCGAAAACCGTCGCCACCGGCGTGAACATCAGCGCGAAGGACCGCACCCGCACCGGCTACTACGTATTCGTCTTCGACTTCCCCGGCTCGGACCGGGCGAAGGCTTTCAAGAGCGCGTACAACGACCCGTGGGAGCGCAGCTTCGTATCCCAGGACGACACTCCCGTCAACCTCACGTCCAACGTGAGCAAGACCGAAGTCGCCCAAGGCGAGGAATTCTACGACGTCGCCCACGTTTCCGGCCCCGTCACCCGAGGCAGCTACGTGACCTTCACCGCCTACGACGCGGTCACCGGCAGCCCCAACACGGGAGCCGCGAAACTCGCCGACAACATCAGGGTCAACATCACCGACGCGCAGGCCGACAACTCCAACGTCAAGGCGTTCGACGTGATCGGCCCCAAGGTCAGGACCGACACCATCGGCAACGTGTACTGGCAGGCCCGCCTCTACGATGCGAACGGCAACGAACTCGCATCCCACCATCTCGGCATCGAGAACGAAACCGTGATCGTACGCGGCGTGAGCGTGACCACCAAGGTGAGCGACAGCATCGTCTACCCCGGTGAGAAATTCCACGACACCGCAACCATCACCGGCAAGCTCCCCACCGGCGCATACGTCACATTCGACGCGTACGGCCCCGCCGACCGGTACACTGCGGGCATGGCGAAGCTCCTCAACGGAGCGAAGGTCACGATCCCGACGGCGAAGACCGCGAACAGCCAGTGGAACACGAGCATCGACATCGACAGCCCCGACGTCACCGCGTCGAAGGCCGGCGACGTGTACTGGGTCGCGACCGTCCACAAGGCCGACGGCACCGTGCTCGCCACGCACGAGCCGGGAGCCACCGGCGAAACCGTCCACGTACTGAAGCAGGGCATCACCACCCACGTAAGCCAGACCACCGTCGGACTGGGTGAGAAGTTCAGCGACAAGGCCGACATTTCAGGCACCGTGCAGGCGGGCGACTACGTGCTGTTCCGCGCCTACAATCCGGTAGACGGCCAGCCCGACACGAACGCGGGACTCCTCCTGAAGGACGCGAAGATCACCCTGACCGCCGCGCAGGCCACCGCCTCCAAGACCGGCACCGTCACCGTGACCAGCCCCGAAACATCCACCGGCAAGGCGGGCCACGTGTACTGGCAGGCCGAACTCCACGCGAAGGACGGCACCCTGCTCGCCACGCACGCGCTCGGACTCCCCGAGGAGACCGTGACCGTCGTCCCGCCGTCGATCACCACGAACGTGAGCGACGTCAACGTCGGCATGGACGAGAAGTTCCACGACAGCGCGATCGTCACCGGCAGGGTCCTGAAGGGCAGCAGCGTGCGCTTCACCGCCTACAAGCCCGTCCAGGGCGCCCCCGACGCCAAGGCCGGCGTGCTCTACACGGAAACCGTGAAGATCACCGACACGCAGGCGTTGAAGAGCGGAACAACCCCTTTCACCGTCAAATCCGGCGAAACGCACACCGGCACACCCGGCAAGGTGTACTGGATGGCCGAACTCCTGAACCCCGACGGCACCGTCATCGCCAAACACGATCTCGGACTGCCGACGGAAACCGTCACCGTCCGCCCGCCGGTCATCACCACCCACGTGAGCAGCACCGACGTCGGCCTGGGACAGGAATTCTCGGACAAGGCCACCGTCACCGGCAAGGTGCTGGAAGGCTCCAGCATCCGCTTCACCGCCTACAATCCGGTCGACCTCGACCCGGACACCAAGGCCGGCGTGCTCCACACGGAAACCGTGAAGGTCACCGCCGAACAGGCCAAGAACAGCGCCACCACGCCGTTCACCGTCACATCCAAGAAGACCAGCACCATGACCGTCGGCAACGTGTACTGGCTCGCCGAACTCCTCGACCCGGACGGCAAGGTCATCGCCAGGCATGACCTCGGCCTGCCCGAGGAGACCGTGCGCGTCACCCCGCCGAAGATCACCACGCAGGTCACCCGCACCACCGCCAAGCCCGGCGAGGAATTCGCCGACAAGGCCACCATCAGCGGCAAGGTCGAACGCGGCAGCTACGTCACGTTCACCGCATACAAGCCCGTCCCCGGAGACCCCGACACGACCGTCGGCAAACTGCTCGACAACGTGAAGGTCCCGATCTCGGACAAGGATGCGGACGCGAGCGCGAAGATCGACTTCACCGTCACCAGCCCCAAGACGAAGACCACTGAGTCGGGGGCCGTGTACTGGCAGGCGATCCTGTACGCGCCGGACGGCAAGGAGATCAGCCGGCATGATCTTGGCCTCCCGTCGGAGACCACGTTCATCCAGCCGGGCGGCATCGTCACGTCGAACGCGCAGAAGCTCGGCGCGACCGGCGAACAGCTGTACGATGAGATCACCGTGTACGATGAGACCAGCGCGGAGGAATCCGCTGACGGGCTGGTGCATGAGGGTCAGGGCAACAGCAATCCGACCGGCGTGATCGGCCGTGTCCCGCAGCATTCGACCGTCACCGTCGAAATGTACCGTCAAAGCACGGAGGACAACGGTGATCAGGGCATGTACAAGATCGCCGAGAAGACCGTCACCCTGGACACGAACAAGATGACCAAGATCCGTTCCGATCAGGCGGGCAACCGTCCGGGCAAGATCACTTTGAAGGTCACCGATCCGAAGTTCAGGACCGACAAGGCGGGCATGATCTACTGGAAGACCACGCTCAAGACTTCCAACGGCGCGGTACTGGATCAGCACATCTACGGCGAGTGGAACGCCGATCACAAGACCGGCTACAAGTCGTACGAACGCACCCCCGTCCAGAAGTATTCGACCACCGTGTCGAAGAAATGGCTTTCCGACGCGGACTCCAAGTACGAGGACAACACGCTGCAGGTGTACGACGTGCTCCACCAGACCGCGTACGAGCCGTACAACGACTCGTACCGTGTCGGCAACACCGCCCAAACCCCGGACGGCGCGACCATGCAGTTCGAAATCTGGAGCAAGGACGGCAAGAACAAGGGCAAGATGGTCCAGTCGTTCGACGCGACCGAACTGCCCAAGCTCAACCGTCTCGGCACCGGCAACAAGCCCGACGACCAGCATCCGGACGCCGGCGACGACACGCTCGACAACTACCAGAACGTGAAGTCGAAGACGTTCACCCTGCCCGCCGGCTGGGACGCGTCCAAGTACTACTATCGCGTCAGGATCACCGTCCCGACCACCACTCCCGGCACCGGTACGGACAGCACGGATCGGAACCGTGATGTCGTCTGGTACGGAGACTACGACGAGGAGGAGGCGTTCGACGTGATCCACGTGGACACGACCTCGACCGAACCCCTGTGGGTCGACGGCATGAACGTGTCGGACGAAATCACGTTGAAGGGCAACATCCCCGCGGGGCTCCAGTACGAGGCCGAACTGTGGCGCACGTCCAAGGACGGCCAGCCGCGCGAGAACGCCGACAAGACGTACGACGACACGGATCATAAGGGCATCGCCAGCGAAAAGGTCGACACCACCGGCCGACAGGACGTGCCGGCGGAGGCGATCGGCGCGCACCTGAACGGCGTCACTTTCCGTACGAAGACCCTCACCTCACCGGGCGTCGGCTCCTACATCTGGCGTGTCAGGCTCTACTCCCCGGAGCAGCCGCACGACACGAAGAACGGGACCGGCACCGGCGGCGACACCAGCATGCCCGCCGAATCCGGCGTGATCACCGGCGAGATGATGGCGAAGGCCGGAGCATCCCAATACAAGGATGATCCGCAGGGCGGCGACCATTGGAAGCAGGCCAACGCGAAACAGCAGGGCGTCGGCGACGGCTACCCGGATCGCTGGCTCGTGTTCGACGGCAAGGACGTGGATCCGGAGAAATTCGAGGTCATCCGCATCAGCACGGACGTGACCGGCACCAACAACATCCACACCTACAAGGATGAGGATTACGTTGACGTCACCCACGGCGCGGACGTGAACGACCATGCGACCATCACCGGATACATGCTCGCCGACTACAGGCTCGGATTCGAACTGTACAGGCAGGCCACCGGCGACAATCCGGAAGACGACCAGAAGATCGCGACCATCAGCCCGGTGTCGTTGAAGGACGGGCAGAAGGAACTCGATTCCGCGCTCACCCACATCACCGACCCCGGCGACTACTATTGGGTCACCGTGTTCACCAAGCCGGACGGAACCCCGTTCCAGCCCGACAATGTGAAGGAAGCCCGTTCCGACAGGCGGGTGGAAAGCGAATCGTTCCACGCGGTCCGCATCACCACCACCACCGCGAAGTGGACGAGCAAGGGCGGCGAAACCAAGGATGTCGCGCTGATCGAAGGCTGCCTGCCGCAGGACGCGATCGCGAACTTCGAACTCCACGACTACCAGACGGGCGAGAAGGTCACGGAAACCGGTGAGGTCGAACTGTCCAAGCTCGGATACAGGACGTGCACGGACGGCAACACCAGCCAGACCGTCGAAAGCCCGACCGTCACCGTGCCCGCGGCACGCGACCACTACTTCGTCGAAGCGGTCCGCTTCCCGAACGAGGACTGGGATCACGGGTTCCATCGCGGCAACGACCGGGTAAGCAACGAGTCCACGCGCAGCATCGAGGCGACCACCGAAACACTGGTCGAAGCAATGCTCGGCGACGCGGTGTCCGACTCCACCGATCTGGAGAACATCAAGTACTCCAAGACGGACGGCAAGGACATTCGCGACGATCTGACCGGCCCGCTCACCGCAAGCTGGGAAGTGTGGAAGCAGAACGACGGGGACGAATCCCACGACGTGAAGATCACCACCCTCGCCGACGGCGATCAGGCGATCAGGCTCGAGGATGGCCAGACCATGATCGACAGCCCCGAATACAGGTTCCCGCAAACCGGCATCTTCTACTACCGCGTGGTCATCAGGGATGAGCAGGGCAACGTCATCAAGTACGGCGCGGCCCGCGAACCGTCCGAAACGATCCGCATCATCAAAGCCTGGTCGAAGACCGATGATGTGATCGAGGAAGGCGCGAAACTGGTCGATAAGGTCACCATCGAAGGCCCCGTCGCCGAAGGCACCATGATCAGCTGGGACATTCTGAACATGGACGGCAGGGACGCTTCGAAGGACAAGCTCGTCGAACAGTGGAACACCCCCGAAAACGGCGCGTACGTGATCACCGCCAAGGACGCCGCCACCGCGTTGAAGGACGGCAAGGTCACCATCACCAGTCCGAAGGCATACGTCAAGGGCAGGGCCGGCGACCGACCCTACTTCGTGTTCAGCCTCACCGGCCCGCGACGCGACGGGAAGACCGGCGAACCGGTCAAGCCCGTGAAGGACAGGAACGGCGTGTACACGACCGCGCACCTCATGTCGAACGGTCTGCTCCCGATCGACATGGATGCGACGCCCGGCGGCGACAACACCACGGACGCCGTCGAACCCGCCGACCCGACCGACCAGTCCGATCAGGCAAAGGTCGACGGCGATGATGCGAAGCCTCAGACGGACGTGACCCCGTTCTACACGGACGTGGCCCGCGACCCGGATGAGACCTCCAGTGTCATCCGGATCACCACCACCGCCAGCACGCATAACGCGACCGTCGGCGACAGGATCCACGACACCGCCCACATCACCGGCTACGTGCCGGACGGATACTGCATCCGGTTCGAATACTGGAGGCAGGACAACGGCGACGACGTGAACAAGGATCGGCTCGTCGAAACCACCGGATGCGCGACCGTTCCGGCCGGCGCATCGAAGGTCGACTCGGCGAAGATCACCGCCAAAACGGAGGGCCGCTTCTACTGGCGCGAACGCCTCATCCCCGACAGGGACAAGGACAGGCCGACAGGGGACGTGAAGACCATCACGTACGGCAGGCCGCGAGTCCCGGATGAGACGGTCATCGTGCAGCCGCTCGCCAAGACCGGCGTCACGTTCGGCGGAGCCATCGGACTGGCGGGCGTGATCCTCGCCGTGGGCGCGGGGCTGACCGCCATGACGGGCCGTCGCAGGCGCGAACCGCATGGCAGGCACGCCTGACCGATCATGATCCCCGGTTCGCCGGCATCCGACGGGTGACACGGGGATCATGAGAAGAGGTGCGGGGGCTGATCCGAATCCGACGGATCAGCCCCCGCACCTCTTCTCGCAGCCGGGAATTATCCCCTCCGTTCATGCGCGGATCCATTGGTATCCGGCCCGGAGACGCCGCTCCCACTGGGACATCACCCAGTGATGCGCCTGCACGGGGATCGGTCTCCAGTCCGCCCAGCGGATGGGAGGGGCGGCCAGTCCGCTCAGCCATGCAAGCCGATACGCATCAATGGGGGACGGTTCATGAATGTATACGGTCAACATCCGCCCGTCGATGTCCAGAACGGGATTGCGGAACCACTCCCCGTAGCCCGCAAGCAGAAACGCCTCATACTGGCATCGATATTCGTCTTTGAGAAGCGGATCCGCCCCATGGAATCGCGGGCATTCGATATCGACGGCAAGCGCCCGCTCCATGCGATCGTATCGGATGCCGGAAGCCGGGCCATGCCAGGAACCGTCCGCTCGCAGTCTTGCCGTCATGTCCTCCGTCATCGCCTCGATCTGCGCCACCGTGTCCGCTGTCTGCTCGCTGTCAGGCATTCTTCTGCTCCTGTACCGTTCCCGTTCCGATCTGATGATCTCTATCCACTCGTATGCGGATGGGGATGATCCGGATAAGGTGGAATGGATGCTGTACGTGACATGCGTCGGTCCGGGCGACATGTTCGGATTGAGGGTGCGTACGGATCGGGATCCGGATGGCATGCTCATCGCCTCTGCATTGCATCCGGGCGGGAGAAGACTGGTTGGCGGGATCATCCTGTCAGCTCCGCCCGTACGCGGCATGAGTGCGGAGGATGCCGCCCGGGTAAGCATGGATCGGATCAGGTTCACGTGGCGGGACGAATCCGGTTTCCGGCGGGGGAGGACTTTCCGTCTGGGTGATATCGACCGGGAACGGGGGATTCCGCTGGATGATCGGGGGAGCCCGATGATCCCGTCATGACGCATGCGTTCGCATGTGAGGTATTTTCATACGCTGTGGTTCCTGATCGGGTTTCTGCTCCCGTCTCTCCTGCTGTTCTGCATGCGACGATGGGCGTGGCTGTCGCGTCGGCTGGACCCGTGTCCCGTGTGCGACGGGAGGGGGTTCGTGCCGGAGCATCCGGCGTCGGGCGAGTCGCCGTTGGATTGGATGACCCGTCGCGCCGGGGAGGCGGGGCTGATCGACGGGTATGACGGGGAGGATGAGGATTGAGATTCGATTATACGTTCCGTATCCCGTGGGATGAGATAGGCTCCGTACTGCTCGGATTATGCTGTTCGCCTCTGCTTCTGTTCCCGTACGCGCGGCTTATCGGGGTAGTCCGTTCACGTCGGCTGCCGTGCCTATGGTGCGAAGGATCGGGTCGTCGGGCGTCATGTCCCGGATCAGATCATACCGGCGGCATGCGCGGTCGAACAGGGGACGCCAGCCCAGATCATCCACGATCCGGCAGTCGTCCGACAGTTCAAGAAGCTGACGGATCATTCTCAGATCGGCCGTCATCGCCGACGCATCGGTTCTTCGAAGGGATCTGGCCAGAAGAACCCGACCTTTTCGAAGAAGAAGATCAGCTCCGAACCTGAGGGCGAAGGCGCGAATGATCTCCGTCTCCCGTTCGCGGGTATATCGGATGGAGTGCCGTTTCCCATTGATTTCGAAGGATAGCCGGTCGTCGTCCAGTTCGCAGATCACGGGATTTTCGGCGACAGTCTGATGGTCGAGGTATCCGTCGATGGAATCGGTTTTCCGAGTCAGTCGTCGTCCGGGTTCGTCCCGGTAGGTTCTGACTCGCACTCCCAGTCCGCTGGACAGTCCGGTTCGGAACAGTATGCGATCCCTTCCCATTCTGGATATCGCGGTGAATGTCCGTTCCGTCATGGATTCATCCTCGTCCGTCTCCCATTCGCCGTCGAATACGCGGGGGATCGAACCGTCCAATATGCCGGTTCCGACCCGGTAGGGGAGTATATCCATCTTCATGACCGCTCATGGTATCCGGCATGCGACTGCGGTTCGCGGTTCATGCCGACATATGAGCGGATGCTTGCGGGGTCATGTGATTGAAGCCGGGATAAGGCGGGGCGACCGCATCGTATCGTTGCTCGAGATCGTCGCAACGGACTGCGGCGGCTTGGTTCTATTGTCGTTCCTGTGGAATCGGCGTATATCATCAGAACCTTCCGGTTGAATCCTCACGGTGGCCTGTACCGCCGGTATTTCCGTCCCGGGGATTGGGTCTTCTCCCGAGCCGTCGGAATCCTGCCGGAGGATATGTTCGCGGCGTCGACCCGCAGGGGTGATGCCGCGGTTCTGATCGGCCGGCATTCCGGTATCGGAGCCTATATCCGGTCGTCCGACGATACCGAATGTCTTTCCCATGATCGGACATTTCTTGATCTGCATGTGCGATCATGGTGTCGGGTATTCCCCGAATGCGTATGCGAGGTTGAGAATGATTGCATCAGGACGGTGATCTATTCTCGCAAGGATGGAGAGTCCGGGGAGCCGATCCGCATTGGCGGGGATCGGTTTGAGGCGGATCGTCGCGGCCTGTCTGCTTCGTCATGCCGCCGAGACCATTCGCGTGGAGCGTGCCCTACTGTATGCGAGGCCTCTGTCCCCGCGGCGAATCACCGGGTTTCTTCATCATTGCCGCATGCCAAGGCGGATGCTGGTATTCGCCGATGATTCCAGAACCGTGACGATGCTGGATTGGATGCCCGTTCTGATGAAGTCCGCAGCGGACTATGATCGGATCGCAGCGCAGCGTAGTTCATGGGGCTTATTCGAGAAGTTCCTTCAGCTTGGAGGTCTGATCTGATGAATCGTCTCCGGAGCGGAGGAATCCGATCAGATCCGCGATCTGGGGGAGAAGATCGTATCCGATAAGAAATGAGATGATATAAGGCAGTGGATCCACCCGTCCCGCAAGCGGGAGGATAAGGATGAGAAGGGCGGTCGGGTAGGCGAGTATGTTGCCGGCCGCGCAAAGCCAGAACGGATACCATCCGGTCAGATAGTGGAGTCCGCTGAACATCCATGTGAGAGCGTATCCGAGTAGGACGAGAAGGATTTCGAATGTGAGAATTCCGATCATGTGGATGCGCATGCGTCGCGGACGCATGCGGGTGGTGTGATTGAAGCCGGGATAAGGCGGGGCGACCCGCCGAATTCCCGGGACATGCGGAAACTGACTAGACTAAGCCACATTCCATTTGGAGTGCGAAGCGGAAACACAAGGAGAAGAGCATCATGAGCGAGCATGATGAAACGCCAGAGCAGCCCCTCACCGAAGGGGCTGCTCCCGCTGGTATGCCCGTATCATTCCGACCGGGGGATGCGGAGACCATCCCCGAAAACCAGGCGACGAAGCCGCGTCCGAAATGGCTGATCCCGTCGATCGCCGCCGGCTGTGCGATCATCCTGATCGCAGGTGCAAGCGGATTGGGTTGGCATTATTACGATTCCAGACAAAAGCTCGAATCCGCGAAAAACGCATGCGAAACCAGTCTGCAGAATGCGAAGTCCATCGAATCAGCATGGAAGAAGGCATTGAAGGCCGAGGATGTAACAGCGTCGATAAAGATCAACAAGACCCAGGTCGCCGATGAAAACGTCATCGGCGACCTGAAAGATACGATCTCCTACAAGGGAGGAGTGACGGTCGAATGCAAGTCCGATAACGTACGGGAACTGGAAGCCGCAACCAATGCGAATGATGTAGTCGTTTCGGAATACAAGGCAAAGTCGAAAAAACTGGCCGAAGCCATCAAAGCGGTCAATGATTCCGTAGCCGAAAAGACCCTGCAAACCGCGAAGACCGCATTGAAAAAGCAGACGGATGAAGCCAAGCAGCTGCTATCCTCATCCGAAGGACTGGTGCAGGATGACAAGACGCGGGATGCATTGTCGAAGACAATCGACTCCGCCGGGCGGAACGTGTCGGATGCGAAAACCGTCGACGATCTGACCGGAAAACTCGAAGCCGCCATGAAAACGGTGAATGACTCCATCCAAGCCAAGAAAGACGCGGATGCGGAGGCCCGCGCCGAAGCAGAAGAACAAGCCGCCGCACAGGCCCAGGCCGAAGCGGAAGCGGCGGCGGCCGCAGCCGCTCAAGAGCAAACGCAGATTCAGTCACAAGCTCCCGTAACGCAGTCAGCTCCGCAGCAGACCGCACCTCAGACGGAACAGACGGCTCCCGCCGCTCCTCAGACCAGTACCGCCCAACCACAACAGCAGTCGACTCCAACGCAGACCGCACCATCCTGTCCGTACACTACGGCGAACGGCTGGGTGGTCAACTGCGACGGAAGCATCCAGGCCGAATTCTGCGGAACACTCGGCAAGGATCCGAATCCATGCTGAAACAACGGCTGCCATCGGATAATAAATAAAGCACTGCAACGATCAGCCCGCCGACGACAGGCATTGTCCTCGGCGGGCTATGCTCTTTTGCGAAGAGGAAACAAGGAGAAGAACCATCATGAACGATCCGTCTGGTATGCCCGTATCATTCCAGCCGGGAGATGCGGAGGCCATCCCCGAAACCCAGGCGGCGAAGCCGCGTCCGAAATGGCTGATCCCGTCGATCGCCGCCGGTTGCGCGATCATCCTGATCGTCGGCGGAGTCGTCGTATGGCGGACCGTTGATGCGAAACACCGGTTGGAGACGGCGAAGGCCGCGTGCGAGACGGGTTTGTCTACGGTGAAGTCGGCGAAAAACGCATGGGAGAGGAAGCTGAAGGATCAGACGGTCACGGATGCGTCGAAGATCACGAAGGATCAGGTCGCCGACGCGAAAGTCCTTACCACCCTCTCCGGTCTGACCGGAACCGAGTACACGAAGATCCTCGACTGCACCGCGACGGACGCGGCCGGCTATGAGAGGATCACCGCGACGAATTCGACGCTCCAAACCAAATACGAGGCGAACGCGTCGAAACTGGATCCGGCCGCGAAGGCCGTGACCGCCTCCGCGAACGAGAAGAAACTGAACGATGCGAAGACGACGCTCGCGAAGACGATCGCCTCGGCGAAGACCCTGCTGAAGGACTCCGACGGCAAGGTCGCCGACGACAAGACGCGCGACACACTGTCCAAAACGATCGACACCGCATCCAAGGGCGCGGACACGGTCGACGAGGCGAACAGGCTCGACAAGACGCTCGCCGATGCGATCAGCCAGGTGAACGCGAGCATCCAGGCCAGGAAGGATGCGGACGCGAAGTCCAAGGCCGAAGCGGATGCGGCAGCGGCTCAGGCGCAGGCCGAAGCTGACGCGGCGGCCGCCCAGGCCCAGCAGTCGTACACGGGATACGACTACACGTACACGGATCCGACTCCCCAGACGACCACGCCGCAGACCACGGTGCCGCAACAGCAGACCCAGACGGTCACCCCACAGCAGACCGCACCGCAGACCACGACGCCGCAGGCGACGCAACAGCCAGCCCAGCAGGAGCATGGGGTAGGCACCAACTGGTGGAACTCCAGCGATGCGGACGCCAACGGCAACGTGTGCGTGTCAGGCGGCACCGACGGCAAACCCGGCACCGTCGTCCCCTGCAACTGAACCAGCAACAGAGGCGGGTTCAAGCAATCCAAAGGTCGGAAGGCCGGTCATCCATGAACATCGGATGACCGGCCTTCGTCCAATATGACCGTCCCGCATTTGAGGGGATTCACTCCAAACCGGAAGCTACCTTTGGGGGAGGTGCTGTCAGTCAGAAAGTGCAATGACACCCTTCTATCAGGTGACTTCCCGTATCTGAGATTATCGGGAGAAAACGTTTCCGCCCGCACAGTGGAATGCCTTTGTCTTATCCGCGATCGTATCTATAATGAAAACACGGTATAAAATAATCGTTTTATCATTATAGGAGAGGATCCGGTTTGGAATGACAAGACTGATCAGACTGACGATGACCAACGTCCGCAATGTCAACCACGGGCGAATCAACTTCCACACGCTCCCCGCCGGAGGCTGCGTGACGGGCATCTACGGTCAGAACGGATCAGGCAAAACCACCGTCATCGACGCGATCGGCATCCTTCAGACGCTCATGTCGGGACAGCCCGTCGACTACGAGACTCAGGAGGCCATCAATCCCAATCGGCAGCCCATGATCATCGATGCGCTTTTCCTTGTCGAAGGCGAATATCTCTCCTATCAGGTCAGCATCGGTCTTGTAGACGGGGAGGCCGGAATCCTTGAAGAGAAAATCAAGACGGGAGTCAGAAAAGACCGGCTCGGCCGTCCGATAATCTCATGGCGACCCAGTGAAGACGGCGAACTTGATGTCAAACCCGGATACCTGTGGAATGATCTTGCCTCGAATGCGAGACTGCACCAGCATATTCTGTTCGCCAACCGGGACGGAAGGCTCCACCGGCAATCGTTCGTGTTCTCCGACGACATGACCGAAGACTTCGCCCACGATCTTGAAAAAACAAGGCGTCGGCTTTCCGCTCAGGCCAATGACGCTCTGGAGTCGCATCCGAAACTGTTCGACATGCTTTCGGCATTACGCCGATATGCCGAACGAGATATTGCCATTCTGACCACCGGGAGAGGCGGTCAGGTTGCATTGCGTCGTCTTCCGATCGCCGTCGACGATGTTGAAGGCGGCGGCTACGACGATCGACTGTACGGCGTTATGAAAGAAACCGTCACCCTGCCATGCGAGAACGCAAGACGGCTCCACGCGCAGATCGACACGTTCAACATCATCCTTCCCGCGCTCATTCCCGGACTCACCTTGGAGCTGGCCGACAGGGGAGAGGATGATCTGGAAGATGGCACCGTCGGGGTCCGGGTCAGTCTTCGTGTCAGACGGGGAGATGCGTCGATTCCGTTCCGCAAGGAGTCGGAAGGCGTGCAGCGCATCGTCTCCATGCTCACCTTCCTCATCCACTCCTACAATGATCCGAATGCGCTCATCGCCATCGACGAACTCGACACCGGCATTTACGAGCATCTGCTCGGCGTTCTCATCCGTGAATTCGCTTTGAATGCGCGCGGTCAGCTTGTGTTCACCGCGCACAATCTGCGCATCATGGAGACCGTTCCCCAGCCTTCCAGAATCGTCGTGCTTACCACCGTCGATCCGGGCAAACGGTTCGTTTCATTCCATCATGTCGCCACGACGGGCAATGGCCGCAACAAATATCTGACCAACATCGACCGTAATCTCGGTCCGGTGATCCTGTATGAGAAACCGTCGGAAGAACATATCGGCTCCGCATTGCGTATCGCCGGAAACCCCTGCATGCGCAGACATGTCGCCGCCATGGAAGGAGAATCGGACGGTATCGGAGACGAAAGGATGCCGGCATTGCGGGAGGCTCTGCTATGAGAACCGCAAAACCTTTCCTGATCCTGCTCCTTATGGAGGGGCCGACCGACAAAAGAACACTGGATCCGGCATTGAAATACTGGTTCGCCGCTCATACGGGTAACCGGATCGGATACGCCGAACCGTTCCACTGCGATGTGACCACGCTTCGGCTCTTTCCCATGAACGGGGATCGGGCACGGCTCGCACCCCCATTCGACGATGCCTGCTCGACGGTGGATCGGTTCGTTGCCCGTCATGTCAAAGATTCCAGCTTTACGCCCGGCGAATACCGGTGCGTAGCCCAATTGATCGACTTGGACGGGGCATTCGCCCCGGATGACATCATCGTAGAACAAAAGGGCTGGATGAAACCAAGTATGGCGAGGATTGGATTCGCACCGGAGATAAGGATGCATTGATCGACATCCGCAGAGAGAATCGCAGTCAGATCCGTCGGCTTCTGAACAAGCGCATGGTATCCATCGGACATGGGAGAGAGATCCCGTATCGGCTGTTCTTCATGTCCAGGAATCTGGAGCATGCCCTATCCCATAGGATCGAATCATTGGATGACGTGATGAAGGCCGATCTTGCCGACGAACGAAACATGTACTATTCAAGGAACCCTGAAAGGCTGATGACGGATCTTCTGAAACTGTATTCGACCAATCTGCCAGAAGGAATCGAACTGGCATCATGGCGTCAGACATGGGATTACGCGATGGACGGGCTGAACTCGCTGAAACCCAACTCCAACCTTGTACTGCTGAAGCAATACGCATGTCTTTTGGGCGAAGCATGACATCGGCGGAGAAAATCTCCGGAATGATGCCGCCGGCTCAAGAGAATGGGAGGTCATCATCAATGATTCGCCGGTCATGAAGATCGCCATATGCTATCCATAAAACCGGACAACAGGCAGTGTGGTTTTTCGGCATGTTGCAGGGCATCGTATGCGCGATGGTCGCGGCGGCTCTCGCCGCAGGCTCGGAGTTCGGCAGACGGTACGGATACTGATATCCCATGCCTCCCGTCGTTCCCTCAAAACGGCATATTAATGGGTGTTCGATATTCGGATGGGAGGAGATGGACGATTGGCGGATGTGTTCGACGTGGCCGCATACGTTCTCAGTCGGCGGGGTTTCATGCCCACGATGACGTTGCAGAAGCTCGTCTATTATTCGAAGGCGTGGCATCTCGCATGGACCGGGGAATCCCTGTTCCCCCAACGGTTCGAGGCGTGGCTGAACGGTCCGGTCTGCCCCGAACTGCATCTGGCGCATAAGGGAGAATTCCTCCTGTCACGGCTTCCGGTCGGGAATCCGGAGAACGTGGCGGACGACGAGCGGGCAAGCGTCGATTCGGTCCTGGACTCGTACGATGGTCTGCGACCGTACGAACTCGTCAATCAGACGGTTTCGGAGGCCCCATGGCTCGATGCCCGGTCAAAGGGATGGCATGCCGAGATCACCGACGCCGCCATGCGCGACTATTACGGTCATCTCATCCGCGAATCGGCGGAAGTATGACCGACCGACGGGAATCCCCTATCATGGTCTTCTCTTTCCGTCTTGGCATCGGCGCCGTCCATCCGATATCGTCCCGAGTGCGCCGACATGTACGGGATCAACTACCGCGATGACGAGCATCGCGGTTTGGACGTGAGCGTGGCTCCCGTGATTCTGCTGTGATTGCTCACGCAGGTCGTCGCGGGCGTTCCATCCATACGGGTGGTTGATGGCACCCTGTCCACGGGTCTATCCGTGGATGTGTGTTCCTGTTCGAGCGAGGCGATGGCCCTGTCCCGGATGTTCAGGGCCGCGTTGCGGTCGGCGTTGTCGGACCAGCCGCAGCGCAGACAGTCGAAGCGCGCGTGGTTGCGGTTGCGTCGGTCAACGTACCCGCAACGGTGGCAGCGTCGACTGGTGTACGACGGGTCGATCATGAGGATGACGATCCCGTTTCGCGCGGCCTTGTAGGCGGTGAATTCCTGCAGTTGGCTGAACGGCCACTGGTTGAGCATGTTACGACGGCGTTTGCCGCCCTTCGTGTTCCTGCGTCCCATCCTGCGGATGTAGGCCAGATCCTCGAACGCGATGATCCTCACTCCGGGCGTGTTGGCAAGCTGCTTGCTCGCGCAATGGTTGACATCACGGATGAACCGCTCTTCCCGTCCCTTCATCGCCTTCAGTCGGCGGTGTGCCGAACGGGTGCCTTTTTCCTGCAAGGTCTTCCTGTTATGCGCGTACCTGCGTTTCACGCCCCACATATGGCGGGCGGCCCGTTCGAGCAGGTCGTACTGGTCTTCCTCCAAGGATAGGGGCAGCACGACGGTGCGTTGCTGGATCAGGCTTGTCGACTGCTCCCTGCGCTTCGCCGTTTTGCTCTTACCTTTGGCCATGTTTCGATGATGACATTGATTCCATGGAAATGCAACGAAACAGTCACCAAGTCTATGAAATCGGATATCACATCATCTTCTGCACCAAATACCGGCACAAGATCCTCACCGGAACCGTGGGACAAACCTGCAGGAACATCATCGCCGAAACCTGCACCGCCTACGACTGGCAGCTCAAGGAAATCGAGATCATGCCCGACCACGTCCACCTCTTCGTCGGCGCACCACCGCAGATCGCACCAGCCCAGATCGCGAAAACCATCAAAAGCATCAGCGCCGTCAAGATCTTCACCACGCACCCCACGCTCAAGGGACGCAAATTCTGGGGCAGCGGCCTATGGTCACCATCAACCTACTTCGGCACCGTCGGGCACATCTCCGAAGACACGGTAAGACGATACATCCAGACACAAAAGGAACGAGCATAAACGCGGTGATTCCTCCCACGCCCACAAGGGGCGGGGAATCCTCACCGCAATATCTTGAACCGTATTCAAGATCCCGACGCCGCTCCTCCGACCGTCTGACATGCAGACGGATGCGTTCGGAGAACGATGGCGAGGGATCGGCATCCGGTTTACGGTGCGGGAGAATGCCCATTCGTGTCATGTTCCGATCATATCCGGCCATTCGGGTTTCGCGTCTCGATCCGCCGAGGATTCCGGTTCCCGCGTCCGGGGGTTTGCTTCCGCGCATAGCCGTCTTTCCGTAGGATCATCGGATTCGTCGAGAAAGGCATTTGGGTATGGGAGGAAGAAGACCGATCGTCATCGCGTCGGCGGGACTGATCGCACTGGCCATGACCGCGCCGGGCGCGTACGCTCTGCCCGCGGATACAGCCGCGACGGACGGGAGTGTAGAGCCCATGACGGTGGCGGCCGCGAACGTCACGCCCGCCCCATCCGGCGCTTACATCACCGTCAACGGGACACGATTGAGCGGATTCGACCCGACGAAGGGCGGTTCGCCCCTGAACGGCCCCGGCGGGGCGGCGACCTGGAACGCGTCAGGCAGGGTCGAGCTTCACAATCTTCCCTCCGGGTGGATTCCCGTCGTCACCATGGACGAGAATCCCGACACCGGAAAGCAGGGGGCCTTCTATCTCGTCAAAGGCAACGGGTACGTGTACCGCTGGCGGTTCGACGGGGCCACCGGATTCGTCCGCACGGCCGACGAGCTCCGCGAATTCGTCCTCACCCACAACGGGAAGCAGGTCACCGGCGTGGACGTCACCAAGGACGTGACCATCCACGGGGCGCGTATGAGCGACGAATTCGGATGGGAGAACCTGCCTTTCGACTGGAACGTCACCTCCGGGAAGCTGGCCGGCGACAAGGGCTTCTTCTACCGTCTCCAGCCGAACGACTCCGACACTCCGAAGGTCACCTACTCGTTCCTCTTCGACGCGCCCACCGGCACGGAAGGCATCGAAAGCATCACCGCATGGCTTGACGACGGCAGTCCGGTCACGGGATTCGACCCCGCGAAGCAAAGCGGAGTGGATATACCGTACGGGCATGATCTGATCCTGTCGAACCTGCCCGACGGGTGGACGGTCGGCACGAACACTTCGGCGTCGGATCGGGTGATCTGCACGGTCACCACCAAGACCGGCCGTCAGATCCTCTACCTGTTCTACCGTTCGGATGACTACAAGTGGACGTATTCGCTCGCCCAGCTGTCGAAACTGGCCGCCCTGACCGACACCGGTGCGAAGATCAACAATTTCGACTATCAGGGTGGCACGTGGACGGTTCCGGCAAACACGACCCGGATCCGGTTGGAGAACGTTCCGAACGGCTGGAAGGTCACGCCCACCATCACCGACACCCGGTTGAAGTACGTGATCTCCAGTCCGGACGGGACGGTCAGCCGCACCTACCTGTTCGACAGGGAAACCCCGAAGTATTCTAAGGATGATCTGAAAAACGCGGCCGTCACGGCGAATGGGCGTCCCGTCACCGGTTTCGATCCGACCATTTCGGGCGAATGGCCGGTTCCCGAAGGCGCGACGGTCGCCCTGTCCGGTATTCCGGCCGGTTGGACGAAACAGCATTTGGATGGAACCTTGCAATGGCGGATCGTCAGCCCGGACGGTTCCGTCGCGGTCACATGGCGGTTCGTCGAAGTCCACGAGTATTCGAAGAACGATCTGAAGAACGTGACCGCCGTACTCCCGGACGGGTCCAAAGTGTCCGGTTTCGACCCGGTGAACGGCGGCACGTTCACGGTGCCGGCGGGCACGAAATCCGTGTCGTTGGAGAACATTCCCTCCGGATGGAACAGCACGCCATTGGATTCCGGGATCGGTTTCAAGGTGTACGGCGGGGGACTGTCGGTCACCTACCGGTTCGAACCGGCCGTGCCGGTCACGCATACGGTCACGTTCGACCACGGGCATGACGGGAAGCGTGAAACCGTGACCGTCACCGACGGGGAGACCGTAGCCTCGCGCACGTCATCCCGTGACGGGTATACGTTCCAAGGCTGGCTGCTGGACGGGAAGGCGTATGATTTCACCCGTCCTGTGACCACCGATCTGACGTTGACGGCCTCATGGAAGCGCAACCCGGTCGAATACACGGTCATGTTCGACGCCGGACAGGGGTCAAGCATCCCGTCGCAGAAGGTGCTGGAAGGGAATACTGTATCCAAGCCGGCCGATCCGACGCGAGACGGGTACACGTTCAAAGGCTGGCAGACCGGGGGAGTCTCATACGATTTCACCAAGCCGGTCACCGGAAACCTCACATTGACCGCCGTCTGGGAGGAGAATCTGCCGCCCACCCCGGTCACGCATACGATCCGATTCGATTCCGCGGGCGGCGGCAGCGTTCCCGATCAGACGGTCGAGGATAAGGGCACCGTGCTCATCCCGTCCGCGCCGACGCGCAAGGGGTACACGTTCACCGGCTGGCTGCTGAACGGTCGGGCGTACGATTTCAACACCCCGGTCACCGGTGATCTCACGCTGACGGCCGGCTGGCGGGAGAATCCGCCCGTCGAGCACACCGTCCTGTTCGACTACGCGCATGACGATCTCACGTCGACCGTGACCGTCACGGACGGGCAGCCCGTCACCCGGCCGGCTACGCCGACCCGTGAAGGGTTCACGTTCAGGGAATGGCGGTCGGACGGCAAACCGTATGATTTCGCCACGCCGGTCACGGGGAACCTTACGCTGACGGCCGTGTGGGAGAAGCGGACGCCCGCCACGTATACGGTCACATTCGACACCGTGGGCGGCAGTCATGTCGCGTCGCAGACGGTCACGGAGGGCGACACGATCGGTGTTCCCGCGAATCCGACGAAGCCCGGCTGCACGTTCACCGGATGGCTGCTGGACGGCAAACCCTATGATCTGTCCACGCCGGTCACCCGGAATCTCACGCTGACGGCCGGATGGCGTGAGAACGCACCCGACTCGTACACGGTCACCTTCGACACGAACGGCGGCAGCACGTTGAAGCCGGTGACGGTCAAGGCCGGCATGCCGACAGCCAGGCCGACCGATCCGACGAGGGAAGGATATTCGTTCGCCGGATGGCTGCTGGACGGGCAACCGTATGATTTCACGACCCCGGTCACGGGGAATCTCACATTGACCGCCAAGTGGGAGCCGATAGCAGTGAAATCATGGACGGTCACGTTCGACGGCATGGACGGGACGAAACCCGTCACGGTCGACGTGAAGGACGGCGGAACGGTCGCGAAGCCGAAGGATCCGACCCGTGAGGGGTACACGTTCCAAGGCTGGCAGGCGAACGGCAAAAACTATGATTTCACCATGCCGGTCACCGGAAACCTCACATTGAAGGCCATGTGGGCGAGGAACGAAACACCGAAACCCGTCACGCACACGGTCACGTTCGACACCGCCGACGGGGCGAAGCCATCCACGGTCAGGGTGGAGCAGGGCAGGACGGTCTCGAAGCCGAAGGATCCGGTTCGCGACGGATACTCGTTCACCGGCTGGCTGCTCGACGGCAAAGCCTATGATTTCGCCACTCCGGTCACGGGTGATCTGACCCTCACGGCCGGATGGTCGAAGACGGATACGCCGAAACCAGTCACGCACACCGTCACGTTCGACGCGGACAACGGCGGGAAGCCGACAGCCGTCACCGTGGAACAAGGCAAGACGGTTGCGAAACCAGCCGATCCGGTTCGCGACGGCTACACGTTCACCGGATGGCTGCTCAATGGCAGGCCGTACGATTTCGCCACGCCGGTCACCGGGGATCTGACGCTGACGGCCGGATGGGAGAGGACGGAGACCCCGAAACCAGTCACGCACACCGTCACGTTCGACACGGCCGACGGGATGAAGCCGACCACGGTCAGAGTTGAGCAGGGCAGCACGGTCACGAAACCGAAGGATCCGTCGCGAGACGGATACGCGTTCGCCGGATGGACGGTCGACGGCGGACCGTACGACTTCGCCACCCCGATCACTTCCGACCTGACGATCACCGCCGCATGGGAGCGGAACGATCCGATCGCCCACACCGTGACCTTCGACCCGAAGAACGGGAACCCGACGACCATCCGGAAGATCGTCGACGGGAAACCGGCGGACAGGCCGGCGGATCCGACGCGCGACGGCTACCGGTTCACCGGATGGCTGTCGGACGGCAAGACCTACGATTTCGCCACGCCGGTCACCGGGAATCTCACGCTGACGGCCGGATGGGAGAGAATCGTCGCCCCGAAGCCGACCGGACATACGGTCACGTTCGACCGGGGGGACGGGTCGAAGCCGACGACCGTCACGGTCGGGGACGGGAAAACCGTCGCCGAACCGGCGACCCCGACACGTGACGGATACCGGTTCGACGGATGGCGGCTCGACGGAACCCCCTACGACTTCACCATTCCGGTCACCGGCGATCTCACGCTGACCGCCGTCTGGTCGAAGGACGAAACCCCGAAGCCGGTCACGCATACGGTCACATTCGACGCGGGCGACGGGAGAAGGCCGACGACCGTCACGGTCGAACACGGCGGGCGGATCCGCCGGCCGACGGATCCGAAGCGTGACGGATACCGGTTCGACGGATGGCGGCTCGACGGGAAAGCCTACGACTTCACCCGAACCGTCACCGCGGATCTCACGCTGACGGCCGTCTGGTCGAAGACGCCGGCCGCGAATGCCGGGAGGCTTTCCGACACCGGAACGGCGCAGACCGGCATCATCGGCATGCTCGTCGGACTGCTCGCGGCCGGACTGGGCCTGCTGGGACTGCGAGGCCGCGGACGACGCCGCCCGGGCACGCCCATCCGAGGATAAGACAAGAGAGAGGGGGCTGGCGTCTTCCGTCGAAGGGACGAATCTTCGACGGAAGACGCCAGCCTCTCGCTTGTCCTCCGGCCCGGACCGGAGGTTAACGTTCCCGATGGCGGCGCGTCCGGGCTTCCTCACCATCATTCGCACGGGATGATCCGGATTCTGCATCCGCACGTTCACCCCGGGCGCGTCGCCTCCATCCGTTCCGAATCGTCAGACCCGCGATCAGCAGGTAGATGATCACCGCCTGGTCGGATGCGCTCCCCGACAGCATGATCCGCCACAATACGGTCAGATACGCGGACAGGGGGAACATGACGATCAGGAACACGATCCTCACCCACACGTTCCTTCCCCGCCTCGAAAGGATCCATGCTCCGATGCGGCGGAGAAGCCCGGTCAGTCGGTTTCGCATATGAGGCCCCGGATCATGCGCGCGCAGGCGAGCGTGTCGCGCAGGCAGCGCATGCTTCGATGGTCGGTCGTCCTGGGCGGCAGCGGCGGCATGTGCGGGCTCCATGCGCGGAACGCCTCGAGAAGGGAGCTGACGTCGAGGCTGCGATGATCGCAGGTGGCGAGGATGTCTCGGCTCCACGAGTCGACCATGTTCCGGTCGAATCGGATCGTGGAGCCGGCGGGGATGAGCCTGACATCCGGTCCCGCATGCTCGTCGACGTAGTTCTTCGCGTTGAGCCACACGTCGAACGCGTTGGGTGCGCCGGGGTGCGCGCATTCGGCGAGCAGCCCGTTCGCCCCGTGCATGCGGCGGATGAAGTCGTCGGGTTCGCCGTCCCATGCGATGACCGAATGGAATCCGGCGTCCAATGGGTTGAGATCCCGGTCGGTGGCGATCATGCCGATTTCGAGGATGCGATCCGTGTCCGGGTCGAGTCCGGTGGTTTCCACGTCCAGCCAGAGGAATCTGGTCTCCATGTTCTGCTTGTCGTTCATAGCCATCGGCATGCGTCGGGAAAACGGGGGGTGGGTGAGCCTTCCGCTTTGTCCCCGGTATGCATTCACGCGTGTCGTAGGAACGAGGCTAATGCATACCTTCGGGAGTCGAGGATCGTTGGAATGAAGCCGTTTTAAGACATCCCTGAAAGGCGTAGGAACCGTAGGAACCTACTTTTGGGTTTTGCTCTCACTTATGGAATCCCCTCCTGTCTGATTGATTCCGGCGAACCGAGCCTCATGGTCGGAGGCGTCGCTCCGGTATGCATTTACGCGTGTCGTAGGAACGAGGCTTATGCATACCTTCGGGAGGCTGAAAACGTTGGAATCAAGCCATTCTCCAATACCCCCTAAAAGCGTAGGAACCGTAGGAACCTACTTTTGGCTTTTACTCTCTCTTACCCATCCTGCTCTTACCCTTTAAAGTACGTTCCTACGGTTCCTACGGCATTTCGACCGTCCGAAAACGTTGGAATTCCGCCACTCCCGGAGTCGAAAGGTATGCATTAGGCTCGTTCCTACAAATGCATACCGCCCGTCGAGGCGCCGGATCGCCTTCATCCGCCGGAGCATGGCGTACGGTCAAGGGAAATTTGCTCCTATCATCGGCGACGGTCGAAAACGCCCGCGAGACGGGCTTTCGCTCCGGAGGGCAACCGGAATACGAAAACACGACCAAAGCCCTTTGGAGGGGGCGTTTCCGCACGTCTGGAGGGAGGATTCGCCGCAGACGTCCTTGTAGGCATCGCCGGAGGGCGATCCGACCACGCATCCCCGCGACGGCTTTCGGCCCCGGCTCAAGCGGGCCGGAAGCCGGGAGATGCCTCCCGGTATGCATTCACGCGTGTCGTAGGAACGAGGCTTATGCATACCTTCGGGAGCCTGAAATCGTTGGAATCAAGCCGTTTTAAGACACTCTTAAAGGGCGTAGGAACCGTAGGAACCTACTTTTGGCTTTTACTCTCCCTTACCCATATCCCTCTTACCCTTTAAAGTACGTTCCTACGGTTCCTACGCGAATTTCACCGTTTCAGAACGTTGGAATTCCGCCACTCCCGGAGCCGAAAGGTATGCATTAGGCTCGTTCCTACAAATGCATACCGGCGCATTCGCCCCAATCGTTCCATCCGCCGGACCACGCATGCCGGCGGCGGAGGATCCGATCCGTCGTCCGAAACGGTCGAAAAACGCCCCGTAGAACGGGGTTCGCGTCGAATGGCATACCGGTGTGCGGAAACGGGGCCAAAAGCCGTTTGACGGGTCGTTTTCGCACACCTGGAGGGCGGATTCCGGGCGGACGGTCTTTACGCCGGATTATCGAAGGGCGATCCGATGTTTTCGTCTGGGAGACGGTTTCCGCTCCCCGCGCGCATGCCGGGCCTCCCGCATCGTCGAAAGGCTCTTCGCGATCCTTTTCTCCGGTCGTCGATCGGAGGGCGTGGGGCGATGTCCGGTCATCGTATTTTTCTGCGGCGCGTGCCGTCCGGTCTCATCGTCCCCGTGCCGGCTCCCATGTCGCCGAGGCGTCTCCGGTATGCATTTACGCGTGTCGTAGGAACGAGTCTTATGCATACCTTCGGGAGTCTAAGATCGTTGGAATCAAGCCGTTCTTCGATACCCCCGAAACCCGTAGGAACCGTAGGAACCTACTTTCCGCTTTTCTCTCTTTCTTATGGATTCCCCTTACCTTTAAGAAGTACGTTCCTACGGTTCCTACGGGATTTCGACCGTCTCAAATCGTTGGAATGAAGCCGTTTTCAAATGCGCACGGTATGCACGGGGCATGTTCCTACGCGTGCATACCGCGCATGCCGAGGGTGCTCTGATGCGGACCGTCGCATCGGATCATTTCGGCCGCCGGTCAATGCGGATCGTTTTTGCGGTTCGGGTCGCACCCACATATCCAATCCGGGGGGCATTCAGGCCGTCTTCGATTGGCGCCGCGGACGACGGTCGCCGGATCCCTCGACGTCGACGAACCTCCCATTTTTCTCCGATTCCGTCCGAAGGTTCCGTTCCGGTATGCATTCACGCGTGTCGTAGGAACGAGGCTAATGCATACCTTCGGGAGCCGGGAATCGTTGGAATCAAGCCGTTTCTTGATACCCCTTAAAGGCGTAGGAACCGTAGGAACCTACTTTTCGCTTTTACTCTTCTTTATGGGTTTTCTCTTACCCTTAAAGCACGTTCCTACGGTTCCTACGCGATTCCTGCCGCCTGAAAATGTTGGAATGAAGCCGTTTTGAGACGTGGAAGGTATGCACGGGGCTTGTTCCTACACGTGCATACCGTGCATACGGGAGGTGGCCGGAATCCGAAGACCACTGACGGACGGCAGGGATGCGTTGGGCGGCGCCTGTCTCCCACGCCCATGAATGACCGTTGACGCGGGATGTGATCATCGCCGCGAAACGACCGTCAAACGCCCCGTGGAACGCGGATCGCATGATTTAGGCATCCCAGCACCCGCGGACAGGAAACGCCCCTCTCCGCCCGCATTATCGCGGGAATCCGGGCGGACGATTCCAAGTCGGCCATCTTCGGCGATGATCGACTCCTCCGTACAGGCTGCCTCATGCCCCGGTATGCATTTACGCAAGTCGTAGGAACGGGCCTAATGCATACCTGCGGGAGGCTGAAAACGTTGGAATCAAGCCGTTTTAACATACCCCCTAAAGGCGTAGGAACCGTAGGAACCTACTTTCCGCTTTTTCTCTTTCCTATGGATTTCCCCACCCTTTAAGAAGTACGTTCCTACGGTTCCTACGCTATTTCGACAGTCCCGAATCGTTGGAATAAAGCCATTCCGGGGAACGAAAGGTATGCATTAGGCCCGTTCCTACGACTTGCGTAAATGCATACCGGGCCAGGCGGTCCTGCGATTGCCGGTGCG
The DNA here is from genome assembly GCF_018555335.1 of Bifidobacterium sp. SO1. NCBI lineage: Bacteria > Bacillati > Actinomycetota > Actinomycetes > Bifidobacteriales > Bifidobacteriaceae > Bifidobacterium > Bifidobacterium sp. SO1. The sequence continues at coordinate 106,282 of NZ_JAFEJR010000008.1, forward strand.
TTCGATCGCCGCCGGGGACATCGCATTCCCCGAAGGCGGACGAAAGCGGCTCGCACAGGCCGTCGGGAACGCGCCATGACGGGCGAAGAGGCAATGGGCGCGTGTCGGATGCCATCTTCCGGTCAAAGCCCGTCCGGCGCCATTCCCCTTCGACCGTGTCCAACGAAGACCTTGAACGGTCCCATCCGGTCGGCCCCGCGATGGGCGGATGATGTTCCGGTATGCATTTACGCGTGTCGTAGGAACGGGGCTTATGCATACCGGCGGGAGTCGAAGATCGTTGGAATGAAGCCGTTTCTCGATACCTCCTAAAGGCGTAGGAACCGTAGGAACGAGGTTTAGACTTTTTCTTCTTTCTTATGATCTCTCTTACCTTTAAGAAGTACGTTCCTACGGTTCCTACGGCTTTTTCGATGCCTAAAAACGTTGGAATCAAGCCCTTTCGAAGGACGGAAGGTATGCATCAGGCATGTTCCTACGAATTCCTGCCTTGCATACCGGGCGGTCGAATGAGCAGCCATCGCCGGGGGATCGGATCGCGGATGATACGAAGCGCTGCCCGTGCCCGTCGCGGCGAAGACGCGCCACGGCGCATGAGGGGTCGATGGGAACGTATCGTTCGATGCCGTTCGACGTTCCGGCCCCCGACGTTGCCGCTCCCGCATGCCGGAACGCGATGCTCCCGATTGGGCAGGAGGCCTCTGCCCGGAATCGCCGTGACCGATAATCCGCGCCGCCGATCCGGGATTTCCGTCCCGGTATGCATTTACGCAAGTCGTATGCACGAGGCTAATGCATACCTGCGAGGGTCGAAGATCGTTGGAATGAAGCCGTTTTCTAATACCTCCTAAAGGCGTAGGAACCGTAGGAACCTATTTTCCGCTTTTTCTCTTTCTTATGGTTCGCCCTACCCTTTAAGAAGTAGGTTCCTACGGTTCCTACGGGATTTCGACCGTCTGAAAACGTTGATATTCCGCCGATTTGAAGATCGAAAGGTATGCACGGGGCATGTTCCTACACGTGCATACGGGAAAGAGCCCCCCCATACCCGCCCGAATGTCCGCGAGTGGAACATTGGTCGCACTCATCCCCGGTTTGCGCAAGGGGGGGTCGCTCGCATGATTTGGCGATCGCCCCGAATCGGCCCACAGCCGCCCCCGTGGAACGGGGATCATAGGCAACGGGTACAACGGCCGCCCCCTCGGGATGATCGCCCCTTGGCGCACCGTTTTTCACGTTCCTCCGAATCGGACGATCCGGAGGAACGAAGCCACCGCCGAAAGGATCATCCCCGGTCTACGAATCGGATCACCGCCCCGGTATGCATTTACGCAAGTCGTATGCGCGAGGCAAATGCATACCGATAGGAGCCGAAGAGCGTTGGAATCAAGCCATTCTCCAATACCCCCTAAAAGCGTAGGAACCGTAGGAACCTACTTTCCGCTTTTCTCTCTCTTGTGGATCCTTCTCTTACCCTTTAAAGTACGTTCCTATGGTTCCTACGGCATTTTCAAGGTTCGAAAACGTTGGAATTCCGCCACTCCCGGAGTCGAAAGGTATGCATTAGGCTCGTTCCTACAAATGCATACCGGCGCATGCCGACGTCCGGTCCGTCCGACGCATGCCCGCCCGCATGACGACAGATGACTACAGGTACGACGCGAACGCGCTGGCCGCCCTCGACGACCCGGATGCCGCCGTGTTCCTCACCGGCAAGGCCGGGACCGGCAAAAGCACGCTCATCCGCCACTGGCGAAGCCTCCACCCGAAACGCAACGCGATCACCCTCGCGCCCACCGGCATCGCCGCCCTCAACGTCAACGGCATGACCATCCACCGGTTCATGCACGCCAAGGCCGGCATCACCCCCGGCGAGGCCATGGAGAACGGACGCGGCCAGAACGACTCCGACTTCTACCGGCAATTGGACGCGATCATCGTCGACGAGGTCAGCATGGTCCGCTCCGACCTCATGGACTGCCTCGACCATTTCCTCCAAGGCGCCCGCGACGACGGGCGCGCATACGGGGGAGTGAAGACCATCCTCACCGGCGACCTCGCCCAGCTGCCGCCCGTCGTCGACCGCAACGAGGCCAGGGCATTCCACCCCGGCGGCCAATGGGACGGGCCATGGTTCTTCCAAAGCCACGCCATCCGGGATCTGATCTCCGGGGGATCCCTCCGGTTCGCGGAACTCACCGACGTGCACCGCCAGTCGGACCCCGTGTTCGTGGACGCGCTCAACCGGCTGCGCGAAGGCGACCCCGGCCGATTGTGCGTGATCAACCGGCGCGCCCGTGCCGACTGGAATCCGAAGGACACGGTGATCCTCACCGCGACCAACAGTCGCGCCGACATGCTGAACCGGATGATGCTCGACCGGCTCCCCGCGGACCCGCATGTGAGCCGCGCCACCCGCACCGGCCAGTGGGATGCGAGGCTCGAACCCGCGCCCGCCACGCTCCCCGTCAAACGCGGCATGCGCGTCATGCTCCTCGCCAACGACCCCGCCGGCCTGTATGCGAACGGCAGCATGGGAACCCTCATCGCCTACGATCCGCGCGAACGGGTCGCGACCATCCTCCTGGACGACGGGACCATGACCGACATCGGCGAGCATGCGTGGGAGATCACCGTCCCCCGCATCGTCCACGACCCGGAAGACCCGGACGGGAAGGGCCGGCTGGAGAACACGGTGATCGGCTCCTACCGTCAGCTCCCGTTCCGTCCCGGCTGGGCGGTCACCATCCACAAAAGCCAGGGCAAGACGTTCGACCGATGCCACATCGAATTCGGCCCCCGCCCCCTGTTCGCCCCCGGACAGGCGTACGTCGCCCTAAGCAGGGTCACCACGCTCGACGGATTGAGCCTCGACCGGCCGCTCACGCCCCGCGACGTGAAGGCCGACCGGGCGGCGCTCGAATTCACCCGGAGCATGCGGGAGGCGCGCAATCCGAAAACCGCCCGTCCGATCGTCGCGCCCGTGCAGGGGATGCTGTTCTGACCGCATCCCCTGCACGGACGCATACAAGCCGGGAAACAGGGGAACGCATGCGAAAAAGGAGCCTGTCATGTGCGGTTATGAGACGATCGAGAATCCGGGCCGGCTGGGCGGACTCGCATGCCGGCTGCTGGATCCGGAACGCGAGCATACGAGCGTGATCATCTCCAGCCGTTTCGCGGACGGGCGCCCCGGCTTCGATCCGGCGCGGGTCGCCCGCCTCCTGGATGGCACGGATGCGCGCGTCTACTGGCTGCGCGACCCGCAGGATGCGCGCCGTCTCGCCGAACTCACCGACGGCCGGATCGTCTGCTACGACGGGGCGGCGCGCGTCTGCCCGCGCGGCATGGACGACCGGATCGTCATGAACCTGAACCCCGACAGTCTCGACTATCTCATCTCGCGCGCGATGCGCGCCGTCACGTTCATAGGCCGCGACCGGGAATCCCCGCCGCCCCCCATGATCGCGGACGGGAGCGGGGAGGAGCTGCGCAGGCTCCGTTCGGAGAACGACATGCTCAAGGGCAGGATCCGCAAGCTGCGCCGCCTGATAGCCGACGATCCGGATGATCTGCTCGCCTGCTACGATGATCCCGCCCAATGGCTCGACCTGCAATTGCGCGTCGCATGGGCTCGCATGATCCCGCCCGCGGACAAGCCGAACCGGCCTCTGCCCGCCGAATGGTCGTATTCGCCCGCATTCCCCGTCGCGGTCGCATCCTCGCCATGCCGCGGCCAGCTGGTCGACGAGTGCGCGCGCATCCTCACCGGCCTGGACGACTCCCACGCCCTGCGCGACGGGCCGGCCGGCAGTCCGGTCACGCTGGGCGAATGGGGGCGGCCGGTGTGGCGCGCGTACGCCCAGTCGAACACGCCGAACGCGTGGCGCATCCACTACACGCGCGACGCCAGTGCGAGCATCCGATTCCTGTCCGCCGGCGGACACGACGACCTCATCTGACCGGGCTGCGGGAGTGGCATAGCCGGCTTGCATGGCGAAAAGGAAGATCATCCGCGAGGCCGGCGCGTTCGCCCGGCATATCCAGGACGGCTACTGCAGGACCGTCGACGGCATGGCCTGGCAGTACATGCTCATGCCCGGACAGCCATCCGTCCGCGACGCGAGCGGCGTGGAGGAGCGGATACGCGCCGCACGCCCCATGCTCGACATCCTCACCAGGCTCGCCGACCTCGTCCCCGACCTGCCGGTGGCCAGCAGGAAGATCGCCAAGGGCTTCTACCGGCGCATCCACATCCTCGCCGTATCCGGCAGCCGGCTTTTCCAGCCCAGCCCCACCCTGGACACGGCCATGCGCGCCCGGCTCGCCGGCCTCTACCCGGATCTCAAAACCCACGACAGGTTCACCCTGTTCGGCGTCCAGCTGACCGCGGGCGGCGGCAAAGGCGTCAAGGGATTCCTCCAAAGCATCGCCGACGAGGACGGTTGGGTGGCCGACAAGGCGTTCGACGCGGACCGGGAAAGGATCATCGGCATCCTCGAGGCCGCCGGCTGCCGGATGCCCGATCCGATCGTCATGAAGCGGGCGCTCGCATGGTGGCCCGCCGACCGTCAGCCCGAGGCATTGCCCGTCATGATCGAGAACGATCATCTTCACGCTTTCCAATCGTATGCGGGCGCGTTCATGGCCGGCCGGTTCCGGGAGACCGTCACGGACTGCCGCAAATGGAAGGACAGCATCCCCAACTCGTACGCGCTCACCCTCTGCACGCTCGGCGTGATCCCGTTCAAAGGCGAGGAGAACACGGCCCCCGGCTCCGACTGGGCGGCCACCCTGCTCGCCGCCCGGTCGGGCGGGGGAGGCGGCGCCGTCGCGGTCAGCGTGAAAGGGCTCGTGGAACCCGGCCGGTACAGTCGCGAACAGATCGACAAGGACACCGACAAGGTGCTGGAGAAGGCGTACGAGCAGGCGAATGCGGGCCGCAAGGCGAACCTGAGCCTCGCGCAGGAGCTCAAATACGCGAACGACGCGTATCAGGCCGACGGCAAGCCGTGGCCCACCCTCATCGAGGGACGCGTGCATGCGGCGATCCCCGGCATCGTGGAGAAGACCACCGACATCCCGTATCCGGGCCGGATCGAACTCGACGCGCGCCGGCAGGACAAAAGCTTCCTCGACATGATGATCGGCTCCGACAGTCTCCTCGAATACAATCCGAGCCCCGTCTACTGGCCCGCCCCGATCCTCGCCTACGCGGGATTGAACGGGCGGAGCGTCGTCGGCGACGACACGGGACGCGGACTGAAATCGGATCTGCCGGGAGCGTTCGTCGGGCTCACCGAAGCGGACCGTCAGCCCGTGTACGACAGCCCCTGGTATGCGAGCAGACGATCAGGACGCCCGTTCGAGATATGCCTCGGCTCGACGGGTTCGGGGAAGACGCGTTTGGGATTGCATATCGCCGCCCAATGGGGTCTGCTTCCCGATCCGGAGCATGCGGGGCGGAGGGTGCCGATTCTCGTGTCCGATCCGAAACCCGATTCGGATGACTTCGAACCGTTCGTCCGGCGGATGAACGGGAGCATCTACAAGCTGGACAGGCCGGAGGCGAAGGGCATTCTCGACCCGTTCCGCTGTATCCCGTTGACGATGCCGGACATGATCACGCAGATGAGCGTGGCGATGCTCAGCCAGATCACGGGCGGCGCGAACCCGGACAGGGAATGGGAGATGGGCATCACGTCGATCGTCGGCTACGGTCTGCGCCATGGGGCGCAGGGTCTGGGGGAGGCGGTGCGCATGGCGTACCGGGAGTACATGTCGCACGGGCCGGAGGCGGGTTCGATCAGCCCGCTTGTGGAGCGGATCACGCCCGAACTGGAGCGCGCCGTATTGAATGATCCGCTGATGCCCTTGATCTACGCGACGGATCGGGGCGGCTCCCGCCTGTCCGCGGGCGACGGGTTCACGCTTATCTCCGCCGGCTCGCTGAACATCATCACGGATAAGGAGATTCAGGGCGCCCCCACGGATGTGCAGAGGTGGGTGTGCCGGATGATCGCGATCGCCGCATCCTGTCAGGCGATCGGCCGCAACGGCGCGGTCGTCATCGACGAGGCGTGGAGTCTCCTGCAGGATCGGTACGGGCGGAGCGTGGTCGAACGCATGGGACGCCTGGCGCGCGCCCAGCATTACGCGGTGATGATGTTGAGTCAGAAGGCCGATGAGTTCGTGGATGCGGGTCTGGAGGATTTCGTCGGCAAGACGTATGTGCTGGCGATCGGCGCGCGCAATGAGGGTTCGGGCAGGGATTCGCAGGCTCAGGCGGCCTGCCGTCTGGCGAATCAGCCTTTGGATGGGCGGATGCATGCGCGGATGATGCATGACCGGTGGCTGGACCCGGATTCGCGCGCCCCCGACTGGGAGAGTCTCTACCCGTTGAAGGATCCGAAGTCGGGGGAGCTGCTGCGCGGGTCGATCGCGTATATGACGGTCGGTGATGCGGCGTCCGCGATCCCGGTGGAGATCCGCATCGATCCGACTTTGGCTTAGATCCGGTGGAGGCGGGCCGGGTAGGTGCGGCGAAGCCACCATAAACCGTGGCCTTCCCGGTTGAGGCTTCCGTTGGCGAGACCCTGATCCCCGTCCATCCACCATGTGACGCGGCCGCCGATCGAGGTTTCGACGTGCAGGTTGGGGCTGCGGATGCCCTGCCCGTCGGGGTCGAAGCCCTTGTCCCGCAGGCTTCGGACGATCCGTTCGAGGCTTTCGGCCTGTCCTATGGTGAGTGTCTCCGGATTGTTCATACGATGTCGTATGCGTCGAGCCGGTCGGCGATCGCGTTGAGCATCCGGTCGGGGTTCCGGTCCAACGTGATCGTGTCGTCGAGGCCGCGGCGGGTCTTGTAGTCGATGATCGTGCGATCCCGGTCGTGGCGGATGCGGGTGATTCTGGATGCGTCGCATCCCTGCATGTCGAGGAGGGTTTTGATCCTGCTGCGTTCGTCGCCTTCGTGGAGGATGCGGCGGATGTCGTCGGCCTTGTCGTGGAGGATGAGGGTCATGGCCTGTGCGGGCCCGCGTCCGGTGCGGCCGAGATCGTCCTCCCATCGGTCGCGGGTTTTGATCCAGATGGTGGGGCGGCGGTTCATGGTGATGCCGAAGAGCGCGAGATCGTCCTGCCGGTCGACGATGGTGGCGTGCAAATGCCAGTCGTCGCGGAGTCTGCCGATCATGGGGGTCCAGCGTCCGACCGTCTGTCGTTTGTCTTCCATAAGCGAGTGCATGCGTCCGCATAGCCGTCGCTTATGCCGTTCGATCCTTTCGCCGCCCCCAATGGGGATGATGCAGTGAGGGAGCCTCCCGTACCGGAATCCCCGTCGGCGAGGCCGGCTTCCCATGCCCCGAAGCGGGAGCCGGAACGGGAGACTGAACCGGCCGCGAAGCCGGTCGTGGCGGCGGATGCGGGGGATGACTGGGAGAGCCAGTGGGCCATGGCGGCCGCCTCCGCGAATCCCGCATCGTCGACGGAGGCGACGCCGGTCGAACCGATGCCGGAAACGTCCGAACGGCGTGACGCGCCCGTCTCGCCTTGGGTACCGGAGCCGGCCGAAGCGATGCCGGAGCGACCCGATTGGTGGGATACGGTCGGCCGGGATGCGCCCGAACCAGCCGATGATATGCGGAAGACCACGCCTACACCCGCGGAACCGCCGGAGTCGAAGCCGGCCGACGAATCGAAGGGCGATGATCCGATGCCGGAACGCCCCGACTGGTGGGACACGGTCGGTGCGGGCATGCCCGCCAGGGATGACGCGCCAGCCGATCCGACGCCGGCCGACGGGGAGGGTGAGTCGGCCGAGAACGACGCGTTCTGGGATTACGATGACGCCGACGACGAACCGGACGGGTCGGAACCCGAGCCGACGTTCGAACCCCGCGCGTCGAAGCCGATCCCGTCGGGGGATGATGCCGTGGGGCGGCGGCCGATGCGCGCCCCGGAGTCGTTCGACTGGACGCTTCCCGACGAATACGCGGACGATGAGCCGCCCCGAGCGAAGCCCGTGAGGCCGGGCCGGCCGGAACGCGAACCCGCCCCCGAGCCGGAACCCGAATCAGGCTTGCCGGTCATGTCGGAGGATACGGAGCCGGACCTGTTCGGCATGATCCTCGAAGGCGATGACGAACCGGACCCGAAGCCCGTCTTCCGCATGCCGCGCATCCCGGTCAAGCCGGTGCTCATCGGCTGCGCGGGACTGCTGGCCGTCGCCCTGATCGTGATCGGCATCCGATTCACGACGGCGCGTATGACGGCCGAACGACTGGAACGCGAACATGATGCGGCATGCGCCACGCTCACGACGAACATCGCCGCATGGCGGACGGCCGCCAGGGAGTCGAAGACCTTGGACGGCAGGCCCGGCGAAACGCCCGCAACGGAATGCCCCGCGGACACCATTGAGGCGACCCGGCTCGCGGAGCGGGTCGCGAAGCGCACGAAGACGCTTGAACGGGCCAACGGGAAGCTGATCTCGCAGCGATGGGACCGGCTCGCGGATACGATCGCCGCCGCGGTCAAGGAGAACCCGAAGGCCGGCAAGGACACGATCAGCGCCCTGAACGCCGTTGTGACGACCGCGAAGCCCACGACCGCCGACGCGCTTATCACGCTTGAACGCAGGGCCGATGATCTGATCGCCCAGTCGGAGCGGGAGCAGAAGACCGCCGTGGATCGGGAGAACGCGGCGAAGGCCAAGGCGAAGGCGGAGGCCGAACGCAAGGCCAAAGAGAAGGCGGAAGCGGAGCGCAAGGCGAAGGAGAAGGCCGAGGCCGAGGCGCGCGAACAGGCCCAGCAGGAGAGCACGCCCCAGTACGTCGCTCCCAGCACCCCGCAGTACGTGGCGCCAAGCCAGCCGCAGACCACCACGCCGAAAAAGGAGACCACGACCCCGAGCACGCCAGGCACGCCCGACCCGGAGGGCAACAGCAACGTGGACATGTGAGCGCGCGGACGCATACGAAGCCACAGGCAATCAAAAAACGGGACGGGATCACGGCACGCCCCGAACACCTTCTTTCAAGGAGCTTCGAATCCGATGGCACAATCACAGGAAGACCTCATCACCGCAATGCGCGTCTGGCTTGGAGGCATGACCGCATGGCTTGACCATAACGACGATGCGCCGAACGCTCGCCGCATCCGCTCCGCCGCACGCCTTCTCAACCGAAGCCTGCAGGACATGGGATATGCGCCGATCAGTGCGAAACCGTTGGACGGGGCGGACAGGATTACGGACGTCGGCAACCGTCTTTACAGGTACTGTCTTGATGCGGGACAGATCCGCCTGGCGGCGATCGTGAATCGTACGGTCGGCGAGATCACGGCGGTGAACGCGTGAGAAGGCGTGAGGCGGCCATGTGGCCGGGACTCGTCGTCGCCGTCATCCTCGCGCTGTTGGCGTTCATCATCAGCTTCGACGCGCTGCGCGTCGTCGGCCTCGCCTGCGGGATCAACGAACGTCTCGCATGGATGTTCCCTTTGATCATCGACGGAAGCACGCTCGCATTCACATGGGCCGCATGGGCGTTCAAGACGCGCCGCCTGTCGACCGTCTACCCGTGGCTCATGCTCGTCCTGTTCAGCATCATTTCGCTGATCGGCAACGCGCTCCACGCGCATCCGGTAGAGGTGAACGGGCTGCTGCTGCCCGACTGGGTGCCACCTTTGATCATGACCGTGCCGCCCGTCGCCCTGCTGGCGACCACGCACATGATCGTGCTCGCCGCCGGCCGCAGCTTCGACAACGACGACCTCGAATGGGAGCACGACGAACCGGCCGAAAAACCGGAAGCCGAACCGGCCGCGGATGATTTCGGCGCACTGGCCGAAATGGGCGAACCGGAGGGGACGGACACGGAGGATTCGTCGGAGTCGGCTCCGGCGGCCGTCGTTCCGATGCCGGCCGAACCGGAACCCGTCACGCAGCCGGACCCGGTCGCACGGCCGGCCGAACCGGAGCCGGAACCGGTCGAATCGGAACCCGTCACGGAACCGGCCGCCGATCCGGCGCCGGAGCCTCCGACGCCCCCCGCGGTCACGGAGCAGCCCGAGGTCGGGGATGCGGTTCCCGAACCCCCGGCGTCGCCGCGACCGTCGAGGACGCGCATGCCCGTCAACCCGATCTTCCTTGAACCGACGCCGCCCGGCGACTCGCTGAGCGAACGCTGGGCGCGCGAGAACGGGCGGACGATCAGCACGCCCGTCGCCCGCATCCTCGGCATCGACGAACAGACGCCCGCCACCGCCGACAGCCGGTAACGGAAACGATCACAAGGCAGACAAAGGGGGGCGGGGCTTCGGATCATGGAATCCAAAGCCCCGCCCCCTTAACCCGCTTTATGAACGGCGGATCGTCAGTTCTGCTGGACGCGCATCACCAGCTGGCGCACATGATCGCCATCCTGATCGAACACGTACGTCTGCGCCGCATCCGTCTGACGGATCGTCACCCGCTCCGCATCCATCGCCTCCAGCACGTTGATCAGATAATCCGCGTTCACGCACAGGGACGGGACGCCCGACATGTCCGCGGACAGCATGCGCGCGCCCGTCGAATCCATGTCATCCCCGACCCCCGCATACCTGACGCGCAGCATCCCCTGATGCTCATCCAACAGCAGCGGGATGATGCTCGTCCTCGTGTCGAAGCACACGCTTTTCAGCATTTTGGCCGTCGATGCGAGCTGCGCGCGATCCACGGTGATCGACGCGGTCGCCCCATCGGCATTCCACCAGAGACCATCCACGTTCGGATACTGGCCGTCCAGTCGGACGGTCGTGTCCGTGTCGCGCGGCGTACGCACCGTGAACGTCCGATCCGTGACCCCGATCCCCGTCACGCCCTTCATGTTCCTTTTCACCCATTCGCAGGGGATCAGCCATTCGCCGTCCGTGACGCCCGGCAACGGGATCGACCGTTCGCCCACCACATACCGGTTCGTGGCCGTCGCCGTCAACGTGCCCGCCCCGGCGTCGCCGGTGAGACGGATCGCGCCGAGGATCGGACGCGACGGCTCATTGCCGGCCGCATGCACGACGGAACGGCAGAGCCGCTCCCAGTCATCCGCGGCCACGTCAAGCACATGATCCGGCGCGTCGGCCGGCTCCAGGGGATCATCCACGGGGGAGACGCGCATGCGCAGACTCGTGTCCCCGCCGTGCAGGGACAGCATGCCCGTATCACCGGTCTCCACATCCGTTTCGCCGGAGGGCATCGCGTTCGTGAGCACGTTGAACCAGAGGCCGTTGACCGTGACCGCGCCCGGTTCGAGAATCTCCGCGTTCACCGTGCTGGACGCCCACGCGCCGTTCGCGGCCGCGTTCACGGTCACCGTATCCTCTCCCGTGTGAATTCGGATCAGCGGATCATCACGGCCGATGATCCTCGTCGCATGCGACACCGCGTCCGCCAGCTCCTTCTGATCGGTGAGAAACCTCATATGGCAGTCCTTCCAAAGAAACGATTGGATAATACAAGACCACGCATGCGTCAGGGACGCATGCGAAAACGCATGATCGTATTCCCCGCCCGCATTCTCATCGGCATCATTCTCTCGATGATGATGCTTTTCCTCCTGCGCCGATTGGGGCTGCGACCCGTATGGATGACGGAGCATCCGGACATCGGACTGGCTCCCATGATCCTCCTGCCGTTCGTCCCTGATTCGAATGCCGGTCTTCGACTGGCTTCGATCACGATCGGAATGGCATGCGGACTGTGGCTGGTCGGGCATGCGCGGGAAAGACCGGTATACGGGCCGCCGGTCACATCTCCGAAAAAGCATCGCCCCAACCACAAGAACAAGGAACCGGAATGGAAGCTCCGCCCTTCAGGGCAAGGTAAATCAGGATACGAAAACAGGAGCATCGGCGAAGGAATCCTCGAAAAGCCGACAGCTCCCCGAAGAACGTGCCCGCCACGTTTTTCGGGAGCCTTGATAATCCGCTAGTCGAGTCCGTCGCCCGCGTCGAAGTGGGGGACGACGGCGATCGTGACCGGCTGTGAATGGTAGGCGGGCGGCGGCCCCACCGTACGGAACGCGATCACATGATCCGGCAGCGACTCCAACGTCTCCATGTCCACGCCGCCCAGCACCTTCACGCCCGGCATCGCGCTCGCATCCGAGCGGAGCGTGAACGTGCCGACCGTCATCAGGCCGGCCAGGGTGGCGAGCAGACGATCATCCAATTGGAGCGCATGCTGCGTGCCCGCGATCAATCGGACACCGTAGGCGCGGCCCTTGTCGCGCAGCCATGCGATCACGCCCGCATTCCCGCCATCGCCGGTCGTGTCGCCGATCACATCCGTCAGCTCGTCGATGAGGATCGTCATCCGCCGATCCTTCGCCTGCCAGCCCGCGCAGCCCATCGTGATCGCATCCTTCAACGATCGGAACAGGATCGCGCCCAGAAGACTACGCGCCGTATCCGGCATGTCCCGATGACGCCCCTGCTCATCCGCATTCACGCTCGCGCCCAGGTTGATGATGACCCGAGCATCCGCATGCCCGTCCGAACGGCGGAGGATCGTCTCCCAGGAGAGCATTGGACGATCGGGCGCGGTCAGTCCCAGGGGGAGGAGGATTTCGAGCTTGTTCAACGGGGCGGACAGATTCTGGTAGAGCGTCTCATCCCTCACCTGCGGGCGCCCCTTGTCGTTCATGCCGCCGTGGAGCCGATCCACCGCGGAGCGGGTCGCGTCCGAATCATCGCCCATGAGAATGCTGTGCGCCAGCGCGCGCGCATCCGGAATGCCGTTGTGTCCGAGCAGGAGCGCCGCGCCGGTCAGCCAGTCCCCGTAATCCGGGGCGCCGCATGCGCTCCGATGCTTCATCCCATCCCTGTCCTTCAGTCCGGTGAGGCTGAGCATGATCGCGTCACGGGTCTGCAGGCGGCTTCGCTGGCCGAACTGGGTGACGCCGAGCGCGTCCTGCATGAGTCCGGCGAACCGGTCGGCCTTCTCCAGATCCGAACCGTCGCCGAGCAGGCCGATCATCGGCGTACGGGGATCGTTCGCGTCGATGACGATCATGCCGGGCGTGATCCTTCTGTAGATGGGGATCGAGTCGGCGCCCTTCGATTCGAAGCCGACGATCACATCCCCGTTCCGATGATTCCGGCCGATCCATGCGAGGAGACCGTGCATGAGATTCGACTTGCCGGCGCCCGGTTCGCCCATGAGGAACACGCCGCCCCACAATGCGGAAGCCCAGAGGCGAATGTCCCGGTTCTCCGCGTCGCGGGCGAGCAGCGGCCCATCCGCATGTTCGAGCATGTCGGGCCGATCCGTGAGCGCGGTGATGCTCGCCCCCCGGATCGCCGTCGGCGTCGCCAAGGCCGCGAGCGTGCTGGACGGGAGGGGGAACGTGCTCCGTTGGAACGCGTACGCGTGGACGCGGCGCGTGCCGCTCTCGTCATTGCCTCCCATGAGGGTCTTCCGATCCGCGTCACGGCTCAATCGCATGCGCGCCGTCCACCAGCGGTGACGCGGACGCTGATCCACGTCGTTCAGCGAATCATGCTTCATCCACCAGCGCACGCCCGCGCACGCCAATGGGATGAGCCCCAGGGCGGGGAGAACCGCGAGCCATGCGGGACCGGGAATCAGGAAGATGAGGAGCAGGAGAAGTTCAAACAGGCTGCAGGCGAGCAGCCAGCCCAGGCCGGGACGGCTGACGTGCGCGCCCAGACCGGGCACGAGACCAAGGTTCAACGCGTTGGCGGCGCGGGTCGCCTCATCCTTCGCCCTGCGGCTTGTGGCCGCTCCGGCGATGACGCGAACCGCGCCGACGCCCTCGCCGCACAGCTTGCTCGAGTCGGCCTGACGGTTCATTTCGTCGCTCACCCAGTTCTTGTTGCGGATCGCCTCCACCCAGCCGAATCGGCGCACGTTCAATACGATGACCGTATCCGGGTCCGGGTCGATGCGCGTCTCATCCAACTGGGGCTGATCATCGCGCGCGGTACGGCTCAGATTCGTGCCGATCGGCACGAACGCGTGCGCCCACACGTTCGGCGCGTTGAGCACATCCGCGGGTTCATCGCAGGGGCGGGCGGTCGCGTTCGCGGCGCGCGCCATGCGTACGGCCGCATCCTTGCCGTACCGTTCGCCGACGCCAAGCCAGCGGCGTTCGCCCTGGATGATGAGCCGGCAGCCGTCGTCATGCCTCCACCAGTCGAACCAGCCGGGCCGGCTGGACAGTCCGATCGCGTCGGCCGCGGCCTTCGCCTGCTTCAAAAACACGCTCCCGTCGGCGTCCGTTCGGAGATTGCGGGGCTGGGGGATGAGTTCGTACCAGAGCATGCGGCACGGCTATGCCGGACGCATGAGCCGCCCGTCACAACGACGGGATTTCGGAGGAGACCGTGATGAAGGCGACGATCACATACGAGTGGACGGAATACGGGACGATCCCATTGCCGAGATTGAGGAAGCCGAGGAACTGGATCGCCACCCGGACGGAAACCATCGAACTGCGGGAGCATGATCCGATCAATCCGGCGATCGGCGATTACATCTGGGATGGTTCGCAATGGTGGAGTCCGATCGGCGAACGGGATCTCCCCCGGCGTCCCGACTGGGATCGGGAGGATCACGACAGGTCCGTACGCAACCATACGCGCTACGAGGAGACCGCGCCGTGGATGACGGCTGCCGACGGTCCCAAGGAGATCGCTCTCCGTCGCAGCCGGGCTCGAATGGCCGCGCTCATGTCCTTCCATGAAACCTGCGCCCTGTTCGACGGACAACCCTACCGTGCGTGCGGGGAGCCGCACTGGCGGCTCGGGACTGAATACCGTGCCGGGTGTGAACTGTGGCGCGTGACCGTCTGCGAAGGCATCCACGAGCATACGGACGAATGCGAATGGAACATCACGCGCATCGATGATGCCATGGGACGGCTGGATGAGATCGCCGGACATAATCATTCCGTCGACCGGACGATCCCCGACATGCCCGTCCATGACGTGCGCACGGTCAACACCGTGTTCCACGACTACGCGCCCATCCCGCCCGAACACCATTACTACAGCATCAACGACGGGGACATGCTGCTCGACGTGTACGCGGACTGGCTGAACCGATTGAAGACCATTCCGAACATCCTCCACACGCATGAGGGCGTGACCATGCTGGACAGGAGGCTGCTCAGCGTCGATCAGGAGGAGGAGCTGCAGCGTTTCCGCGAAAGGCTACGCTCGAACGGCATGCTCCTCGCATGATCGCATCAGATGATTAGGATGAGAGCCATGCTGATTCCCGATACGATGCCCGCGCCGCGACGGGTGAAGACCCCGAGCGTCTACTACTGCTACCGCATGCTGGTCGACTCCATCTGGAAGACGGCCCGGCTATGCGGCGCGAACATCGGTTACGATGATGCGGAGAACATCCGGTACGGACAGGTGACGCCCGGCATGCGCATCACGGATTTCGACATCCTCCAACCCGCATGGGGAGGATGGAAACGGCTTTACGACGACATGAGCCTGACCCCGTTCGACGGACTCTGGCTGGACTTCATCGACCCGACGGTCGAAGTCCGTGCACTGCTAGACGGGCTCAGGGACTCCGAACCGGAGATCATTCTCACGACCGTCTGGCCGCATGATCACATGACCGCGATCCTTGCCGCTAATCATCGACTTCTCCACGCCGACATCGGACTGCTCATGCCTCCGGCGAAACTGATCGAAGACGCCATTGCAAGATTCGATGCCGGAGATGTCGAATGGGTGCATGACCATTGCATCGACAAGGCTCCAAGGGAATAAGGGAATCATGAACGCAGCCAATCAGAGTCGACAGCCGAAAGGTCTCCCGCAGCATGTGGCGGGAACATTCAAAGCGATGGGAGGGAAACCGAATTCGGATATCGAAGGCCCCGTTCCGATGACAAGCCCAAGACGGAAGGCAATCGAATTCGCCCATGACACGGCGGTGGAACGCATGTACCGGACCGCGGGCATCGAACTGCCGGGCATGACATTCCCCCAGACAAGGGACATTCTCATGGGCATGGCCCCGCAGGGAGTCGATGAGGATGATGTTCGCACGGTCGTCAACATCCGGGATGCATGGCGGCTCCTGTTCGACCGGATCGACGATCCGATCAGCGCGGATCTTCTTCTCGAATACAATCAGAGGATCGGACACTGGCTGTTCTTCATGCCCGGCAACTGGCGTACGCAGAAAGTCGGCATTGGGAAATCAGCATACGTGCCCAAACCTCGCATCGACTATGAAACGGATGTCAGACCCGTCCTTGAGTCGAATGAGCGGATTGGCGATCCGTTGGATCGCGCAATGAACCTGTTCTGCGATATCAGTCGCGGACAATGGTTCAACGATGGCAACAAACGCACCGCCCTCATGGCAGCCAACCATATTCTCATAGATTCAGGCATTGGAACGCTTGGCATCGAACCATCCCAACGGCATGAATTCGGGGGAGTGCTCGTCCGATTCTACGAGACGAATGATCGGCCCCCGTTCATCGACTGGATGACCGAAAATGCACTGACCCGTATTCCGGATGGGTGCTGACGGCCGGTCGCATTCCTATCGTCCGCCGCCGAGTCGCAGATCCGTGGACGCGTCCGGGAACCGCTCCTCCCATTCGCGGATCTCCAGATCCAACGCGTACGGGTCCGCCCACTCCGCGCGCCCGTCATCCAGCCGGCAGACGATCATGTGCGGCGTCAGATGGCGGGGCACATGCACGATCCTCGGCTTCAGACCGCGACCGCACCCGTACATGAGACGCGCGCCCGTCGGCTCCCATTCGCCCAGGCCGAACCTGCGCGACCCATTCGCATCCGAGTAGCCCATGAGCCGGCCCGTCACCGTAATCAGATCCCCGATCCTCAGATCCTTCGGCGGCTCCACGCCGGACAGGCCGGGCGTAAGATTCCGCACGTCCAGCCACAGATGCGAGTCGACCACCCTTCCATTGCGGCCGAAGACCACGGTCGGCGACGTGAGACAGATACGGCCCATACGCCAGTCCGCACGCGCATACCCGGTCAGCAGCCCGCACACGCTCACGCACAAGGCGCCCGACCCGTCGGGGATCGCACCCTCCTGCAGGAGTCCAAGCCGTCGGCTTGCATCCGTACGCCGGGCGAACCCGGTCTGAATCGTCCGATACGCTATCTGAAGTCGGGCCGCATCCAGATCATCCCTGATCCGCTCATCACGCGCCAACAGGGGGAGGCGTTCGTCGACGCGCATCCCATGCCGTTTCGCCTCGCCCGGATCACAGCCAAGCCAGAGCGCGGTCTGCGCCCGCTCATCCACCGTCACCTTCGGACCCTCCCTCCGCCGATCGGCAAGATTCAGCATCCGGCGCACGGTCACATCATCAAATGTCATATCGTTCATACCGAATCGCATGCGTCGTCCGTTGACGCATACGCCCCCGTATGAACGACAAGAACCTCTGCGAATGGGACGGGGGACGGCTCCGCCTCCACGTCGCCGACTGCCGGACCATGATCGCCGCCCTGCCCGACAACAGCGTGGACAGCGTGGTCACCGACCCGCCGTACGAACTCGACTTCATGGGCCGCGACTGGGATCGGACCGGCATCACATTCGACCATGACCTCTGGACGGACATTCTCCGCGTATTGAAGCCCGGAGGGCACGTGTGCGCGTTCGCCGCGACCAGAACCTACCATCGGCTCGCCTGCGCGATCGAGGATGCGGGATTCGAAATCCGCGACCAGATCGACTGGGTGTACATGAACGGATTCCCGCACGGCATGAACGCGACCGTCACCATCGACCGTCAGCGCCGATCCGACCGGGAGACGATCCGCCGCGTGTGCGCATGGCTGCGCGACCGGCTCGACGAAACGGACGTGACCGTCGCGGATCTCGCCCGCGAATTCGATGTGAGCGACAGTCTCATCCACCATTGGACCGCCGGCCCCGACTCGAAACAGCCCGCCATCCCCGGCATGGAACGATGGCAGCGTTTGAAGGAGCTGCTCCATTTCGACAGTACGATGGATGAAACCGTCCGGCGACTGAACGAACGGAAGAACACGCCCTCCGACGAATGGGAGCGGCTGCCCGTGCTCGGCGAACACGCGTCCAAGCCCGCCGGATGCACCGGGGAACGGTTCACGGCACGCGACAATCTCATCCGCGAGCCTTCGGACACGGCGAAACCATTCGAAGGCTGGCACTCCCAATTGAAGCCCATGCATGAGCCGATCTGCCTCGCCCGCAAACCCTTGGAAGGCACGCTCGCCGACAATCTCCTCACCTACGGGACCGGCGCATTGAACATCGACGCGACCCGCGTGCCCGTCACCGGCCGCGACCGGGAGGATTACGAGAACGCGTGGCGGCAGGACGGGGACGACGGGCCGAAGAGCAATCGGATCTACGGCAATTACAACCATATGAAAGGCGGCCGGCCCGGCGACGGACGCTTCACGCCCAACATGATCATCGACCAAGAGATCGCGCGCACCCTCGACCGGGAGAACGCGACCAGCGTCAGCTCCCGGCACAAGGATCGAAGCACCGTCAAGGAACGCGTCACGGACACCGGATGGCGGATGCGCGGCGGACTCGGCAGCGAATACGACGACAGGGGAGGGATCAGCCGATTCATCCCCATCATCGAATACGTGCCCAAACCATCCGACCGCGAACGCCCCACCGTCGACGACACCTACCATCCGACCGTCAAACCGGTCGAACTCATGCGACGGCTCATCCGGCTCGTCACCCCGCAGAATGGTCTCGTCCTCGAACCATTCGCCGGGTCCGGCACCACACTGGAGGCCTGCCGAATGGAGAACATGCGCTGCGAGGCCGCGGAACTCTCACCCGAATACGCGCGTCTCATCCAATCACGAATGAGCCGCCCCATCATCCCCACACTCATCTAAAACCATTCCTCCCGCGCATGCGAATCCCTGACGCATGCGCGGGAACATGAGCGAATGGACACCCAAACCCGACATGAGCGGCGACCCGGCAGCCAGGGACGAACTCGACCGGCACGTGAAAAGCCTCAACTGGGATGCGCACGCCATCGAATACGGAAGCCGCCAACGGCTCAAGGTCGCCGAATGGCTCCACACGACCGATCTCGTCTACGGGGAAATGCGACGCCTCTACCCGATCGAGGAACAACGACAGACCATGACCCGATGGGTCGGCATCCGCATCTTCGAGAAAATCACCGGCATGCCCATCGAAAGCAAAAGCAGCCAATGGAACTGGAACGGCCTCTGGGACCCGACCGAAAACACCAGCTTCTGCGGCTGGGTGCGCCGGCTCGCCGTCAGCATCGCCCAATGGAACGCGAAACGCGTCCTCAAGAACAAGACCGTCAGCACCACCACCCTGGAACACGAGGACGGATACAATCCCGCATACGATCGCGCCGACAGCACCAACCCTCTCGCATCCTTGGGATTGCGCGTCTTCGACGAACACCCCGACCTGCACATACCACGCCCCGTCGAAGGCGAACGCGACAGGCTCATGCGACTCGTCACCGACCGGCCCGACGCGACCGGATTCAAACGGGAGCTCATCACATGCGGACTCTGGGATCACAGTCTCGAACCATTGGACGACCAGACCGTCGCCGCGCTCATGCTCGCACCCATCCCCTTGAAGGTCGCACCCCTCATGGAACACGCATCCTACCGGTACGAATACGAGCCGGAACTCCTCCGCCTCTACTGGCCCACCCAGACCAGCCGTCGCAAGGTCAGCCAGCCCCGGCTCCGCGAAGCGGTCAGCCGGGCCGCCCGACAGAACAGGCTTCCCGTCACCCAGCCGATCATCACCGACCTAGGCACCGTCGCCACGCTGCTCGCGCTCGGCTGACCCGCGCGAAAACCTGAACGGGTCCGGACCCGACGGCACATACACGGGCCGGCCATGACAGTCGACCGTATCCAGAAACACGGCGAACAGCCAGGCCGACAGTCTCGCGCCGCCCGTCCGCGCATCCAGCAGCCAGGAGAGCGACACGTCGCCCGCACGCGACACGCTTGTTCCAGTCCACTCCGCCGCCAGACGGATGTGACGGAGACACTGCTGCTTCGAATGCGCGAACGCGGCCTGCTCGATCAGCCACACGTGCATGGCGAGAATCGCGGGATCACGACCCGCCTGCATGAACAGGCGCGACAGGCAGTGCAACGGCATGCCACGCTCCCAGGTGCGCCGCTCCCGAAGACTCTCCTCCATGAGAATGCGAAGCGCGTCCGCGCGACGTTCACGCGCCGCAATGCTCGCCGTCACGCCTACCTGCGGGTCCACGGCCACCATGATCCCTCCCTCCGTCGTTCGAACCGTTTCGGATCGGCGCCACACCATGCGGCCGCACGGCGCAGCCAGTCGGGTTCCATGCCCTTCGGCCAGCCGACGCTCATCCGTTTCCCCTCACCGGGGGTGAGCATGAGCGTCGACCTGTCATCCCACTGATCCGTGCCACCGTATTCCGCGAGCCCGTTCAGCAGATCCTTCCATTCATGCGCCGGCTTCGGTTTCACGTTCACGCCCGCGACGCCGATCGCGAGAGTGATCTTCGGACAGCGGATCGCATCCAGGCAGGCGAGACCGTCATCCAGCTGACTGCCCGTCTGGCCGATGCGGAAGATGATCCGCGCGCCCGCCTGAAACACCATGGGGCGCATCACCCGTCCGGCGAACGAATGGGGATCATTCCACTGGCGGCCGTCGATCCTGTCCGCATCCACGATGATCATGTCGCACATGGATCGCAATGAGAGGATCGCCTCGAGATAATCGTCGTTCGCGGTGAGACTGTGCGTGTCGGCCGGCCCGCACAGGAGCGCGAACGCGCCGCCCGTCTCCAGTGGTTTGACGAGCGCGTCCATCATCCCGTCGGTGCGCGCGTATTCCAACGCCTTCGTTTCGGGAATACGGAGGAACATGCGCTGCGACTGCTGGCCCGCGTTCCCGTCGACCAGGCAGGTGCGATAGCCGTGGAGGCCGAGCGTATGGGCGAGCATGCGCGCGCCGGTGCTTTTGCCTATTCCCCCGGAGCCTCCGGTCATGAACACGATTCGAGCGGTTTCAACCATGGTTTTCGCCTATGCGCGGCTAGTTTCCCGTACTTCGCAAGAAAAACGGCTTGGCGCCTTTGATAGTGATTCAGGGATTATTCGATTGATTGGATTGGCGTGTGTTTTCCTTGATTCGTTGTGATTGTCTTATCGTGGTTTTCGTTCCATGTGTTGCGTTGGACGTGTTTCGTTTTGTCCGTTTTGGTGATTGTGCTGGCGGGGAGGGGTGTTCTGTCTTCTCGTCTTCGGTTGTCGTTGTGGTGATTGGCTGTCTGCGTCTGTTGTCCCGTCCGCTTTTGTCGTCTTCCGTTTTCCGTTTGGCTGTCTTGCGGTTGAATTGGTTTGTCCGTGTCGTCGTGTTCCGTTCTTTCGTGTCGGGGTGCGGGGGCTGGCTGTTCTGGTCGGGCCGGTGTGGCGCCGGTGCGTGTGTCCCGTGCGCCGCGCGGGGGCGGCGCGTGGTTTAGACGGGTGGAGGGAAGCTGTCTGTGTCCGGGCGCATAGCGTGCCCGTGCTGATCATCATCCAACCCGTCAGGAGGTTTGCATGTTCGAGAATGACAACGCGTGGCCGTCGTTCGACACGACCCCGGAACCGGAGTCGCAGCCGGTCGTCCAGCCGGAACCGGAGCCGGCTGCTGAATCGGAGGCGAAGCCGAAAGCCGGTGCGAAGCGCGGCAAGCCGGCGCGCAGGCCGGCGAAGGGCGCGGGCTTCCAGTGGAGCGCGGATCGCATCCGTCAGGCGCGTAGCGCGTTCGACGCGGTTGCCGATCCGACGGCCGCGCATGTGGTCGCCACGGTCGCGAACGTGCCGGAGGATGATCCGGATCGGATCGCGCTCGCCGTGCTGAAGGGCACGGTCGCGGGTCCGGCCAGTCTGCTGGTGCGTGCGCATGACGAGCAGGATGCGGTGAAGCGTACGATTCTTCTGGTCGGCGTGCTGGAGAAGGACAATACGCTGATCCGTCAGACGGCGAGGGTCGCGTTGGCGTTGGATGCGGGTCTGGAGGATCGGTTGAAGCCGCAGGGCGGGTCGCCGATGGAGCTGGCGACCGTGCTCGCCCAGTCGGCGAATGGTCTGAATGTCGATCCGATTCGTCGTCTCGGGGAGTAGCACTGTATGGTGCGACCGTATACGCTGACGGTCGGGCAGACGGCCCGGCTATTGGATGTGCCCGAAGGGTTTCTTCCCCTCCTGTCCGAACGTGGCCTGTTCCCGTGTCCGGAGGAGGATGGCGCGTATGACGTGCGTGAGGTGAATCGGGCGCGGAGCGCTCGCCCGTGGATGCGTCTGCTGGGCGTGCCCATGTGCTTGGGTGAGCTGGCGCATGTGGATGCGCGGCTGCGTATTCCCGCTGGTCGCGGGTTCACGTGGGCGGGCCGCAGGTACTGCCGCCTGTGGGAGTGTCTGGCCGCGGGCTGGAATGCTTCGATCCCCGACCCCGTGTAAGGGGGGCGCATCGGCTCCTCCCGTGTCAGGGGGCGGAGGAATGATCCTCCGCCCCCTGTTTTGCTCTTTGGCGCGGACGCATGCGGAAACGTATGAGTGTTGATCCGGTGATCGTGTTCGACGAGTCGTCGAACACGCTGTATGCGAGCGTGTCGCGTCCGGTGCGCGCGTCGTTCACGATGCTTGACCAGTGGCATTCGTGTCCGGGCCGTTGGGTGGGGGATCGTCTGCTGCCGAAGCCGCGCGAATGGGGTGACCCGTTGACCTTGGGGTCGCTGGCGCATGCCGCTTTGGAGCTGGCGTGCGGGCATCCGGAGAAGGATGATCCCGACTGGCGTGCATTGTGCGCGCTCGTCCCGGATGTGGAGCGCGAGCGGAATCGTGTGCGCGGCTGGGGGAGTGATCCGATTCCCGATGGGGTGCTTATGCCGGATGGCCGTATCGCGACGGAGGAGGATTGGGTTCGGGCCGCGACCGGCAAGCTATCCGGGTTCCGACTGTCGGATGCGTTGGGCCGACCGTTGACGCCCAAGGTGATGGAGCAGTCATTGGAGGCGGATCTGGATGGGATTCCGTTTCGCGGCGCGGTCGACTATCGGGATTCGGATGGGTCGGTCGTCGACTGGAAGACGGGTCATGTGCCCGCATGGGCTTCCGGCCGTGAACGTCACGCGGACCAGCTGCGCGTGTACCGGATGCTGTTGAACGCGCATGACGTGGATGTGCGGATGGCGCGTGACGTGTATGTGGAGTCGCGCGCCTGGGCCGACGCGGACCTGTCCGACAGGGCGTGCGGAATCACCTTGGATTGGATGCGCGACGCGTGGGATGGTCTCCAAACGGCGACCGGCGTGGATGGGAGCGGCGGATACGCGTTGAGGCCGTCCGGTTTGTGTGGCTGGTGTCCGTTGGCGTTGGCGTGTCCCGTGGCGCGGATTCGCAGCGCGAAGGCGAGGCTTGCGGCGTCGAACAGTGTGACGGGGGATGATCCTCGGGTCGGGTTCCGGCGGACGCATGCGCCCGGCTGGAACAAGCCTCACAAGGGAGGGGAGGAGCATATGGTGGATCTGCTGTCGCTCATCGGCGGCGTCGACGAACCGACGGACACGGAGAAGCCCGTCACGGCTTCTAAGCCGGTCGCGGAGTCGAAGCCCGCGACTATGACTGCGGGGCCGGCGCCGGACCCGTGGCTGTCGGAGGCCGGCCGCAAGGCCATGGACAAATGGGGCGTCACCCAAACCGTCACGGAGGAGGACCCGTGGGCGCAGCCCATGACGCCCGCGACGCCCGCACCCGTGACGCCCGCACCCGCGGAGGATGCGGTGAAGCCGGCCGACGCTCAGCCGGTCGCATCCGGTGAGGTGCGATTGGCGGAGCGCAGGCCGTATGATCCGACGATCGGCGCGAATGGGATGGTGAACACTGCCGGCTACGGGTTCACCCAGTACATGATGCTCTGCGCGTACGCGACCCTGCTCGCCGACACGCACAAGGAGCGGGTCACGCCGATCCGCGACCTGCTATTGGACGTGGAGTGGCGTATGGCGCGCGACGCGTTCGGCATGATCGTCCCCGACGTGCCCGGACTCGCGGACGGTACTCCGGAGCGCGGCCCGCTGTTCACGTGGCTGGATTCGACGCTCGCCCGCGACGCGGATCGGGTGCTCCGCATGCTATTGGACGCGCGGCCCCCGTCGCGTGACGGCGTGTCCGATTCCTTGGATGCGACGCTGGATCGGATTCGGGAGTGCGGACGCATGGGCGGGAACGTGCTTCGACTGACGGCGGATCGGCTTCGCGCATAGGCCGTGGCATCATAATCGCATACACGACAACACACATTGGCATGATTCAAGGAGATAAGGAACATATGACCCGAACCAGCGAATACGGCGGCATCGAATACGCGCTCCAGCGCGTCTCGGATCACGCATGGCTGTACGACGGAGACCTGGACGGCGAGGACACGGCATGGGAGCCGGACGCGGATGACGCGACCTGGCTCGACACGAAGGATGACGTGATCCGCATGGCCGACCGTCTCCACCTCGCCAACGAGGACGGGGATGGTCCCGCCGACGGCTACATGATCATGGAACGCGACTGGGTCAACGAGGAGGAGATCACCGAGGAATACGAAACCCCGGAACCCCGCCCCGCCAACTGACCCGGACTTCCATTCACCCGACACGAAATGAGGGGGTCGGGGATCATCTGTGAACTGCGCCCCGGAAGTTGGACGTGGTTTATTAAGGGTACCTGATCAGGCTGTGAGGGACATATTCCGGAATTCCTCCGGGGTGTGTCCCTCAAGTCGTTTCTGCCTTCGTTTGGTGTTCCAATG
>NZ_JAFEJR010000009.1:0-127236 GCF_018555335.1 Bifidobacterium sp. SO1
TTTGCGGCGGTCATGGCCCAGGTGAGACGCCCGGTCCCATTCCGAACCCGGAAGCTAAGGCCTGGCACGGCGATGGTACTGCACTCGACAGGGTGTGGGAGAGTAGCACGCCGCCGCATTTACACGTCACGAAGGACCCCGGTCGAGCAACACGCTCCCGGGGCCCTCCCATATTCACCCACCCGATTGACAAGGGAATCACCTACACTCGGGCTTATTATGCATTACTTCACACCCAAGCGTTGTACCGAGTCGAACAAGATCATGTATCACGACAAGGCACAGGCGCAGCGTGCCGCCGATCAAAGCCTGATCGAGCGAGGAGCGGAATTATGGGTGTATCGGTGCGAATTCTGCGGCACCTGGCATCTGACCCATCGGGATCCGAAAACCAGCTATCGTGCGGTGCCGCTCAACCAACAGCTCAAGCCGCACTCGCGTAAAAAAGGTTACAAACCTCGCCGTCGATAAACTGCTAGGGCTGGAATGTGAGTGGCGGGAAACACTCGCTGACGGCTCATCAGTGAGCGTTTCCCGCATTCGAGTAATGGGATTGCCACATGCGTATGAGGTGACGATGCTGCTGTCAGCGAGAGGAACGGCGACGGTGACGACGGTCGACGATCGCCTGCGATCCGCGGTCGGACAGTTGCGACACCACCGCACCGAGCGCGGCGGACAGTGCCGCGAACAGTAGACTCATCACGAAGCTTTCCTGCTCGTCGACCACGCCGTCGCCGAGCTTGCCGGCCGCACGCCGCGACTTGCCGCGGTTCCACAGCAGCGTGAACGCCTTGCCGGCCACGAATCCCGCCACGGACGGCAAGGCGGACTTGAGCAGCTTGTCGCCGAGGGAATCCGGATCGTTGAGTCGTTCGGCGCGCATGGCATCCACCTTTTCGTTGATCTTGTCGAACCCCGCGACGATACGGTCCGCGGTCGACTCGGTCTGGTATTCGGTCATGCCACCATTATTTTGCGAGGTAGCGACGCCGTGCAGGTCGGCGAGTGGCGTTGGAAGGGCTTCCAATGAGAGCAAACCGTCAGTGAGAAAACGGGTGCGATGGGTGCGTGATGGGTACTTGGTGTTGCACGGGCCATGCGTTGAGTAGAGTAGTCGCTATGAGCACAACAAACGATGGCAATGGAGCGATCAGAGGACGTCTGGTGCTGATGCGGCACGGCCAGACAGTGTGGAGCGAATCCGGCCAATACACGGGCCGTACCAACATCCCGCTGACCGACGTGGGCGAGCAGCAGGCGCGCGATGCGGGGGAGCGACTGCGCGAACGGTTCCCGCAGGGATTCGGCGAGGGGTGCGTGTTCGCCAGTCCGTTGCGTCGTGCCCAGCAGACCGTGCTGCTGGCGGGATTCGACCCGCAGCCGCTGGACGCGCTGATGGAGTGGGACTACGGCCGTGCGGAGGGCCGCACGCGCGTGACCGTGCAGCAGATGCACGGCGGCGAGTGGGATGTATGGCGTGACGGTCCGCAGGCGCTGGATCAGGCGATGGAGGGCGATTGGACGGAGACGCTGCCGTCCGGCGAACGCGTGCCGGTGCATAACGGTCCGGGGGAGACGGTCGAGGATGTATACGAGCGCGTGCAGCTTGCGATCGATGCGGCGCTGCCGAGACTGGCGGAAGGGCGCAACGTGCTGTTCGTGGCGCATGCGCATGTGCTGCGCATCCTGACGATGCGCTGGCTGGGATTGGATCCGCATCTGGGACGGCTGCTGCGGTTCGATACGGCGCATTATTCGGTGCTGTCAGTGTACAAGGGCGACCGCGTGATCGAACGCTGGAACTGCTGACTGCTTGTTGACTGATTGCTGACGCAGACGTTTGACGGAGCTGGGGAACCACCGGGCCGGCGTGTGATTCGACACGCCGGCCCGTGTTGTTTGCAGGGCGTGCGCGACCGATCGGACAGTCGTCGGACTGTGAGTGAGTACGTTTGCAGAATAACGGTACTGTGAGCGTAAACAACGTTGCAAATGTTTGCATTAAATATCGTAACAGCGTGGCAGAAAATCATAGAAAACACTGCAAAAAAACTTGCAAAGGTAATCCAAAATCAGCCAGTGGCCTCTTGCTATCGTTTGCAAAACGGTGGGATCTGATGCACAATAGGTTTCGTCAAGTGGTAACGGTGCCCACAGCAGGCATCGACTGGCCGCCAATTGCGGCAGGAAACAGAAGAAAGGTTCGATGATGAATCGTACGTTCAAGTCGGCGGTGGGCATGGTCGCGATCGCCGCGATGTCGGTCGGCGCGCTCGCCGCATGCGGCAACAGCTCCAACTCGTCCGACGATGCCAAAGGCAAGGTCTACTACCTGAACTTCAAGCCGGAAGCCGCCGACCAGTGGACCGCGCTGGCCAAGGAATACACCAAGGAAACTGGTACCGAGGTCAAGGTGCAGACCGCCGCGTCCGGCACCTACGAGCAGACCCTGAAGTCCGAGATCGCCAAGACCGACGCGCCCACGCTGTTCCAAGTCAACGGTCCGGTCGGCTACCAGAACTGGAAGTCGTACACGGCCGACCTGAAGGACACCGACATCTACAAGGAACTCAACAACCAGGACGTCGCGCTCAAGGATGGCGACAAGGTCGTCGGCGTGCCGTACGTGATGGAAACCTACGGCATCATCTACAACAAGGACATCCTCAACAAGTACTTCGCGCTTGACGGCGCGAAGGCGAAGTCCGTCGACGAGATCGACAACTTCGACACGCTCAAGGCCGTGGCCGACGACATGCAGGCCCGCAAGGACGAGCTCGGCATCAAGGGCGCGTTCACGTCCGCCGGCTTCGACTCCAGCTCCGACTGGCGCTTCAAGACGCACCTCGCCAACCTGCCGCTGTACTACGAGTTCAAGGACGACAACGTCACCGAACAGCCGGCGACCATCAAGGGCACCTACCTGCCGAACTACAAGAAGATCTTCGACCTGTACATCACCGATTCGACCACCGAGCCGACCCAGCTGAGCTCCAAGACCGGCGACGACGCGAACTCCGAGTTTGCGCTCGGCGAGGCCGCGTTCTACCAGAACGGCACGTGGGCGTGGACCGACCTGCAGAAGGCCGGCATGAGCGCCGACTCGCTCGGCATGATGCCGATCTACATCGGCGCCAAGGGCGAGGAGAAGCAGGGCCTCGCGACCGGTTCCGAGAACTACTGGTGCATCAACGAGAAGGCGTCAGACGCCGACAAGAAGGCCACCGAGGACTTCCTCAAGTGGGTCATCACCTCCGACACCGGCAAGAAGTCGCTGTCCACTGACATGGGCTTCACCACGCCGTTCAAGACCTTCGACGACGTCACCTCCGACAACCCGCTCACCCAGGCCGCCGTCGAGGACCAGAAGTCCGGCAAGACCGCCGTCTCGTGGAACTTCACCATGATGCCGTCCGAAGAGTGGAAGAACGGCGTCGGCCAGGCGCTGCTGCGGTACGCCCAGGGCACCGGCGACTGGAATGCGGTCAAGACCGCGTTCGTCGACGGCTGGGCCTCCGAATACGAGAACTCGCACTGAGTTCACCCGAATCCGAACCGATTGTACGGCTCGCGTCCCGAGTTTTTCCTCCTTCTCCTTTCCTCGGGGCGCGGGTCGGCTGACCGGTCGGAGTATACGCAAGGCCGGAACCCCGCGATCATGCGGGATTCCGGCCTTTTGCTTGCCGTTATATGCTTCATTCCTGTCATGTCGAGCGAGGCGGAGCCGAGTCGAGAAATCTTGCCGAGGTCGCTGCGGGAAGATTTCTCCGCTCGCTGCGCTCGGTCGAAATGACAGGTGGGGCGACTGCCGCTACTTGCGCGGGCGGGCGGTGGATGCGCGGATGATGAGCTGCGCCGGCACCACGCGGAACGGATCGTCGACCGGCTTCTCGTCGATCAGGTCGAGCGCCATCTGCGCGGCCGTCATCGCCATCTTGACCGGCTCCTGCCGGATCGTCGTCAATCCGAGATCCTTCGCGTAGAAACTGTCGTCGTATCCGATGATCGATACGTCGTTCGGCACGCTCACGCCGTTGCGTTCCAGCTGGAACAGCAGCGGGATCGCGATGCCGTCCTCCTGGCATGCGATCGCGGTCGGCAACTGCGGCAGGCTCAGCAGTTCCGTCGCCACGCGGCTGATGCGGTCCTTGCCCTCGCCGGCCGTGATGACGCGCGGCGTGACGCCTTCCGCCTCGCACGCGGCCATGAACGACTCGAAGCGGTCCTGCACGCTGAAATGCAGCGAGACCTCGCGGTTGGTGCGCACGTACACGATGTCGCGATGGCCGAGCGACATGAGATGGCGCGCGGCGAGGACGGATCCCTGATGATCGTCGATGTTGACCGCGGCGTTGAAGACGCGCGTGTTCGGGGAGGTCGAGTTGATGCCGATCGTGGGCACGTCGATGTTGGCGAGCTGGCCGACCTCCTCCTTGTAGATGTCGAACGAGGTGACGATGACCGCGTCCGCGTTGCGGCGCACGGGCAGCATGTCGAAGAACTCGTGGCGTTCCTCGGTGCTGGAGATTTGGAAGATCGAGATGTCGTAGCCTTCGGCGTGCAGCACTTGGTTGAGACCTTCGATCACGGACGCGGAGAACCACAGGTTGAGATGGTCGCTCACCAGCAGCGCGATGCGCAGCGACCTGCCGGACTTGAGCGCGGCGGCCGAACGAGAGAGTGAGAAGTTCAGCTCATCGGCGATGCGCAGCACCTTGTCGCGTGTCTTTTTGGACACGAGTTCGGGACGAGTGAACGAGCGGGACACAGTGGAAATGGACACGTTCGCGGCTTGCGCGACGTCTTGGATGGTTGCTGGCATGGGTTGTTCGTTTCTCCTTGTGGGCGATTCTTGAGTATTCTACAGCAAGCGTTTGCATCGGTAGCTGAGTGCAAACATTTGCATTATCAAAATGACGGCGTTTGCAGTCGGTAAATACTTGGAATTACTTGGATTTTTCAGTTCGATTACAGCGAATCCGCCGTCGTAAAACGCAGAAAATGACAACGTTTGACATATGGCTGTCGCCCTGTTATCCTGTGGTCAGCACTGCAAATCAGCAATCGTTGGCTGAATTTGCAATCATCCATCCCGAGCCGACCGCACGCAGCCGTACGCAGGCTCACCCAGCAGACAGGAAGAAGCACGGTATGATCAGCATGGCCGGCAAGGCGATACGTAAATGGTGGGCGCTGTTCGCGCTGCCAACGTTCGCCGCATTCATCATCGGGTTCGTGGTCCCGTTCATCATGGGCGTGTATCTGAGCTTCTGCAAGTTCACCACCGTCACCGACGCCGAGTTCGTCGGACTGAAGAACTACGCGCGCGCGTTCAAGGACAAGGAGTTCCTGCACGCGCTCGGCTTCTCGACCGCGCTCACCGTCGTCACGACCGTCATCATCAACGTGGCCGCGTTCGCGATCGCATACATGCTCACCAAGGCCATCAAGGGATCGAACATCTTCCGTTCCGTCTTCTTCATGCCGAACCTGATCGGCGGCATCATCCTCGGCTATATCTGGATGCTGCTGCTCAACGGCGTCCTCGCGCACTGGGCGCGCTCGCTCACCTACAAGGCGAGCTACGGCTTCTGGGGACTTGTGATCCTCGTCAGCTGGCAGCAGATCGGCTACATGATGATCATCTACATCGCCGGCATGCAGTCGCTGCCGACCGACGTGCTCGAGGCCGCCGCGGTCGACGGTGCGAGCGGATCGCAGACCATGTTCAAGATCATCATTCCGCTCATGATGCCGTCGATCACCGTGTGCTCGTTCCTGTGCGTCACCAATGGATTCAAGCTGTACGACCAGAACCTCGCGCTCACCAACGGCGCGCCGAGCAACATGTCGGAAGGCCTCGCGATGAACATCACCCGCACGTTCTACGGGCGCGTCGGCTGGGAAGGCGTCGGCCAGGCGAAGGCCGTGCTGTTCTTCGTGCTCGTGGCCGTTGTCGCGCTCATCCAGAACAAACTCACCACCAGCAAGGAGGTGGAGGCATGATCTCCGACAAGCCGAAGCACGCAGCCGCATGGACGGCGCTGTTCTCGCTCATCTCGATCGCGTGGGTGTTCCCGATCGTCCTCGTGTTCATCAACTCGTTCAAGCAGAAGGCGTACATCTCGCGCAACGCGTTCTCGCTGCCGGCCGGCAAGGCGTTCGTCGGGCTGGAGAACTACACGCGCGGCATCGAAACGACCGATTTCTTCGCCAGCTTCGGCTGGACGCTGCTCATCACGGTTGGATCGGTGGTGCTGATCCTGCTGTGCACCTCGATGTGTGCGTGGTGGATCGTGCGCGTGAACAACTGGGCGGCGAAACTGCTGTACACGCTGTTCCTGTTCAACATGATCGTGCCGTTCCAGATGGTGATGTTCACGTTGTCCAAGATCGCGGACACGCTGAAGCTCAACACCCCGTGGGGATTGTGCTTCGTGTACCTCGGCTTCGGCGCGGGCCTGGCCGTGTTCATTTTCACCGGCGTGGTCAAGGGCATTCCGGCCTCGCTGGAGGAATCCGCGATGATCGACGGCGCGTCGGTGCCGCGTATCTTCTTCCAGATCGTCGTGCCGATCATGAAGCCGTCGATCGTGTCCGTCGCGATCCTGCAGGCCATGTGGATCTGGAACGACTACCTGCTGCCGTACCTGACGCTCGACCTGGGCAAGTACAAGACGATCTCCGTGGCCGTGCAGTACTTGAAGGGCGGCTACGGCTCGGTGGACATGGGCGCGATGATGGCGTGCCTCGTGCTCGCGATCGTGCCGATCATCGTCTTCTACCTGATCTGCCAGAAGTACATCGTGAAGGGTGTAATGACGGGAGCGGTAAAGGGCTGACAAAGTCAGCCCTTTAGGGAAGCCCGGTGGGCTTCCCGGCCGCTCCTGTAGCGAGACGGCTTGCCCGTCGAGCGGCTTACGCTCGCCAACGGCGAGTCCGTTTCGTTCCGGCGGCACCTGTAGCGAGGCGGCTTTGCCGCCGAGCCAACACTGAGCCTCGGCGGTAGCCGAGTCCGTAATTGCAGTACCGGGAGCGGTGAAAGCGCTGAAAGATATGGCGCTTTCACCGCTCCCGTTCGTTGTTCTTGCCCCCTGTTTCATCTGTCCGCTGTGCCCTTCGCAGCCGAGCGGTCGGCGTCCGTCGAAGATGAGCTCATATCCCGTGTCGCACCGCGACGGGAGTGCTCAATTCCATGCCTTGCGCCGGGTAGCCGTGAGCTGGTGTCCCTCAAGCGCGTACCTTTCGCGTTGTCGCGAGAGGGTGGTGAACTCATACCCGGAAGGATGATTAAAACTGCTCAATAACGATCATTCATGATAGAAGGTGCGCAGATGACGGTATATCGTGATGCCAAACCTGAGGAAACCGACGAGATCGTGGATCTCATCAACTACGCGTTCGGCATGCAGGCCCAGAAGATCCTGGCCAAAGCCTATGCGGAAAGCGGCGAAACGCTCGCGTCCCGGCACAAGGTCGCCGTGGACGAGACGACCGGCCGCATCGTCGCCTCGGTGGGTGTCTATCCGCAGACCATGCACGTGGGCGGCAGGCAACTCAACGTCATGTTCCTCGGCTGCGTCTGCGTCCATCCCCGCAGCCGCGGCGAAGGCCATATGGGCAGGCTCATCGGAATGTGGCACGACGAACTGCGCGCCGAGGGCAACACTGATCTGATGGTGCTGTGGGGACTGCGCCACCGCTACGCGTACTTCGGCTACACGCCGTGCGGATACGACTACACCTACTCGGTCAACCAATCCTGCGCCAAGCACGCGCTTGCCGGCGTCGATACAGCCGGCATCACGTTCCGCACGTTGTTCTCTCGGGACGGCGACGCGCAGCTCGCCGACCGGCTCAACCGCGCACGTCTGGTGTATGCCGAACGCCCGCTGCCCGTGATTGATCGAATCTGCACCTATCTGAACAGCGAGGCGATCGCCATCGACCGCAACGGCGAGCCGATCGGCTATCTCATCCGTGCGCTCGCCGATCCGAGCGTCGTGCGCGAAATCGCGCTGGCCGATCCGGCCGACGCGCCGGCCGTCGCCAAGGCGTATCTCGCCTCGCTCGCAGTCTGCCGCAAGGAGGCGTTCACGGTGCGCGTCTCGCCCACCGACGCCGCGCTCAACGAGCAGTTTGCCGCGTTCGGCGAAGATACGAAGATCGGATGCCTGTGCCGGTGCACCATCTTCGATTACGCGACGGTGCTTGACGCCTATCTATCTGCCGCCGCGCGGCTGTGGCGGCTGGAGCCGGGGCGGTTCAGCGCCGTGCTCGACGGCCAGCCGGTCACCATCACCGTGAGCGAACGCGAGGCGGACGATGACGGTCATGCGGTGGTCGGAAGCGGTCTCGATCGCACGACCGGCCGCCAATCCGTCACGGTCGAACGCACTGCCGATCCGGATGCGCCGCGTCTGTCGCACATGGACGCGCAGGATCTGCTGCTCGGCCTCGGCGCGCGCTTCCGCCACGATCTGCCGGTCGCGCCGGCTGGCTGGTTCCCGCTGCCGATGTGCTGGTACTGGCCCGACCTCAACTAACCGATCGGCGCGCGTGCTGGTGACGGGTGCGATGTCGATAGGCAGGAGCGTAGCGATCGGCTGACCGCCACGCTCCCCATCGACGGCAGCAAGAGTGATCAAAAGTGATAAAAAGAGATTGTTTTGGACTGTCGTGTGATTAGTTGTGTATAATAGTGATCGTTTAGAGGTTGCGATGCGATCGCAGTGATCGAATCGTGGATATCGCACAACAACACGAGGGAGTGATCCTCATGACTGAGGCCCGTAATCCATTCGCATACGAATACTGGACGCGCACGACCGGCGATCTGACCGACCGCCGCAAGCCGATCGCAACGCCGGTGATCGAAAATGATCATAACGGTGCGCAAACCGTCGTCATCGACCCGACCCGCCGCTACCAGTACTGGGAAGGCTGCGGCGCGGCCATCACCGACTCGTCCGCATCGCTGTTCATGCAGTCGATGACCGCCGAACAGCGCCACGCGATCCTCACCGAAATGTTCGATCCCGAACAGGGCGGCTTCTCGTCCGTGCGCATCTCCATCGGCGCCTGCGACTTCTCCAGCCAGAAGTACTACTCCTACGACGATCTGCCGGAAGGCGTCGTCGCCGACGCCGGCCTCAACTACTTCTCCATCGGCGAAGGCGAGCCGGGCGCGCCCGACGCGACCAAGGACCTCAAGAACGTCATCCCCGTCCTGCAGGAGATCGTCGCGATCAACCCGGCCGTCAAGATCATGGCCTCTCCGTGGTCCGCACCGGCGTGGATGAAGACCTCCAACCGACTCGACGGCTCCGGCCGCCTGCGCCTCGGCGAATTCGTCGGCAACGGCTACCGCTACCAGGACACCATCGACTACGTGTACGCGCAGTACTTCGTCAAGTTCATCGCCGCGTACGCCAAGTACGGCATCCGCATCACGTCCGTCACCATGCAGAACGAGCCGAGCAACGGCTGCCCGTGGCCGATCACCGTGTGGACGCCCGAGGAACTCGCCAAGTGGGGCAGTGAATACCTGCGCCCGGCGCTCGACCGCACGTTCCCGGACGTCGAGATCTACTTCGGCGACGACTCCCTGCGCTTCTACCAGCGCCCGGTGAGCGAATACATGACCCCCGCGCAGGCCAACGCGTTCGCCGGCGCCGCGTTCCACACCTACTCCGGCCTGCCCGAGTGGATCCACAACGGCACCCGCCAGTTCCCGCAGTGGAAGGCCGCGATGACCGAACGCCGCTGCATGCTCGACGAAACCGTCGACGAGGCCAGCCACGTCATGTTCGGCGAGATCGGCACGTGGCTCGTGCGCAACGGCATCGGCCTGATCAACCTGTGGAACATGGCGCTCGACGAGCAGGGCTTCCCGAGCTGGGCCGGCACGTCCGGCCGCCGCGGCGTCATCACCATCGACTCGTCCACCGGCAAGGTCAAGCGCAACCTCGAGTACTTCATGCTGCGCAACTACGGACAGGACGTCACCGTCGGCTCGCAGCGTGTCGCCTCCACCAACCGCACGCCGGACGGACGCCACGGCGGACTCGGCTCGGTCGCGTTCGTCAACGATGCGACCGGCGACCTCGCGGCGATCCTGTACAACCCGACCGGCGAGGACATCGAGGCCGCGGTGACGATCAACGGCGAGGGCGCGCGCTGGCAGAAGGTCACGGTTCCGGCGTACGGCACCGTGAGCCTGCACAAGTCGCAGCATCCGGTCAACGAGTCCGAGGCCCCGGCCGACGACGAGTTCAAGATCACCTACACGCCGCACCCGGTCGACGACCACGACGAGACGCTGTTCTGATCGTTCCTGTGTGTTTGTTGCCCCGTTGACGCATGCGCGCCGGCGGGGCGTTTTCGTATCATGCCGGGGGAATTGCCCCGCTGCTGTGCGGCCGCCGGTCAGCTCACCGCGCGATGCCGATGCTGTCGCGCTCCACGAAATGCGAGTCGAACATGATCGGCCGCATGTTGCGCGGGTCGTTGACGTGCCGCACCGCCGCGAGCACCTCCTCGACCGCCGTCTCGCCGGCCCGGTACCGCGCCAGATGCACGGTCGACAGTGTTGGCGTCACGAGTGCGCCCAGCTGGATGTCGTCGATCCCGACCACCGATACGTCGCCCGGGACGGAGATCCGCCGCGCCTGCATCGACGTGACGAATCCGATCGCCATGATGTCGTTGTAGGCCAGCACCGCGCTCGTCGGATTGCGCACGAACGCCTCGCCGCACAGGAATCCGCCGTGGAACGTCGGTTCGCTCGCGCTGATCCGCCGCACGCGCACGCCGTGCCGTCCGCAGATCGCCGTCAATGTGCGCCAGCGTACGCCGTCCTGCCACGACGACTCCGGACCGGCCAGATACGACAGCGATTCGTGGCCGAGCTGCGCGAGCCGCGAGATCGCCTGTTCCATGCCGGCGGTCGGGTCCGCGATCACCGACTGGATGCCCTGGATCGACCGGTTGATCGCGACGAGCGGCTTGATTTCGGCCAGCTTGCGGATACCTGCGTCCGACAGTCGCGACGAGGCGAGGATGATCCCGTCGATATGCTTGCTGGCCGACTGCAGCGCGGCTTTTTCGAGCTTGTCGGTCTCCTCCGAATCGATGACCATCAGGCCGTAGCCGTTGCGCAGGCACTGGTGCTGGGCGCTGCGCGTGTAGTCGGCGTACACCGGGTTGCGCAGGTCGGCCACGACGATCGCGAGCAGGCCGTTCGGCTCGCCGTCGTTCGCGGCGGTCTGCGCGGTGATCGTGCCGGCCCGGTAGCCGAGTCGTTCCGCCACGTCGCGGATGTGCGCGGTCGTTTCCGCGCTGACCCGGCCGGGTCTGGCGAACGCGCGCGAGACGGTCGACGGCGCGACGCCGGCGGCCTCGGCCACGTCGCGGATCGTCACGCGGGCGCGGCGGTGCGGGGTGGGGGAGGGATGATGATGGGCGGTCTCCTGTGCTGGCTGCTGCTCGAGTCCCTGTGCTGGCTGGTGTGTTGATTCGCGCGCGGTGTCGTCGTTGCTCATGGATGCTCGTGCCTCCGGCGTTGGATGGTGATCTGATCGCTGCTGTTCAAGTACATCGTACTGCTGATCGCCGCTGCTTGTTGCCAAATGTTGCCGTGCGCGGGTTGTGGATGGCGGAAATTATGCGTCGGGAGGCGCGCCGGCACGCGTTTTTCCATTGTGCAGAAGGGGAATGCTGCATCGATGGCGGCAAACTGTGGCAACAAATGGGCGGTTTGTTGCCAAGGTGGGACTATGGAGCCATGACTCAACCAGTGCAGTTTGATTTGAATCCCGATCGTCTGCTTCCCCCCGAACAGCCCACGCGCGACATCGCCCGCACGCTGTACGAATCGGTGAAGGACCTGCCGATCATCTCCCCGCACGGCCACGTGCCGATCAGCTGGTTCGCCGAAGAACAGCACTTCTCCGATCCGACCAGCCTGTTCATCACGCCCGACCACTACGTGACCCGCGTGCTGCACACCTGCGGCGAAAGCCTCGCCGACCTCGGCGTCAACCAGAAGGACTTCACCCCCGAACAGGCGCGCAACGCGTTCCTGCTGCTCGGCAAGCACTGGGCCGCGTTCGCCGGCACGCCGATGCGCTACTGGTTCGAGGATTCGCTGCGCAACGTCTTCGGCATCACCAAGCAGTTCGGTCCCGAAACGGCCGGCGAGATCTACGACGAACTCAACGCGCTGCTCGCCACCGACGACTTCACGACCCGCAAGCTCGTCAAGAAGTTCAACATCAGCTTCATCTCCACCACCGACGATCCGGTCGACGACCTGCATCTGCATGATCAGGTCGCGGCCGACAAGGAGTTCGGCGTGCGCGTCGCCCCGTGCTTCCGCCCCGACAAGTACCTCGAGCCGGCCCGCGTCGACTGGCCGGAACTCGTCGCCGCGCTCGGCAAGGCGGCCGGCGTGGACACCTCCACGTACGACGGCTACTACGAGGCCATGCGCCGCCGTCGCCTGTACTTCAAGGAGCACGGCGCGGTCGCGTCCGACCACTCGCACGCCGACGCCGGCACCGCTCGACTGACCGACGCCGAAGCCCGCGAACTGTACGCGCAGGCGCTCAAGGGCGCGATCAGCGCGGAAGACGCGACCCGTCTGCGCCGTCATTTTGTGAACGACCAGGCTCGCCTCGCCCAGTCCGACGGCCTGACGATGACCATTCACCCGGCCGTCTACCGCAACTACGACTATCGCAACTTCGTCGATTTCGGTCCCGACACCGGCGCCGACATCCCCGACAAGGTCGACTTCGCGGCCGGCCTGCGCCCGCTGCTCAACGAGTACGGCAACAACCCGGACTTCCACTTCGTCGCGTTCACGATGGACGAAACCGAATACTCCCGCTCGCTTGGGCCCCTCGCCGGCTTCTACCCGGCACTGTACGTCGGCGCCCCGTGGTGGTTCATCGACGCGCCGGAGCCGATCCTGCGCTACTTCCAGGCGGTCGTGACCGCGGCCGGATTCACCAAGCTGTCCGGCTTCATCGACGACACGCGCGCGCTGTGCTCGATCCCGGCCCGCCACGACATGAACCGCCGCCTGACCTCGCGGTTCGTGGCAACGCTCGTCGCCGACCACCGCCTCAGCCTCGAGGAAGGCCTGAAGATCGTGCACGACGCGGTCTCCGACCAGCCCGCCAAGGTGTTCAAGCTGTAAATTCCGCCCTCCTTGGCTCCCCTTGTCAGGGGGGGGGCTGGCAGCGAAGCTGACTGAGGGGTAGCCACACCCCTTGAACTGGTTGAGTGTACGCTCCCTCAGTCTCGCTGCGCGAGCCAGCTCCCCCAGCCGAGGGAGCCGAGGATACTGAACCAAAGGACCAACATCATGACCGAAGCAACATACACGTCCAAGCCGCGGCTCAACCGCGCCGAGCACGGCCGCAAGGCCGCGCCCGAGCGCATCCTGCACCTCGGCATCGGCAACTTCACCCGCGCCCACCAGGCGTACTACACCGAGCACGCGCCCGACGCCGCCGACTGGGGCATCGCCGCGTTCACCGGCCGAGCCGGCGACAACGTCATGCTCGACGCGCTCGCCCCGCAGGACAACGTCTACACGCTCATCGTCACCAATCAGGACGGCGACCACTTCGAAGTCATCTCCTCCGTCTCGTCCATCCACTCCGCCGACGACATCGCCGCGATGCGCCGCTACTTCGCCGATCCGAACATCGCGATCGTCACGTCCACCGTCACCGAGGCTGGCTACATGCGCGACCGCAACGGCGACCTCGACGTCGCCAACCCAGCCGTAGCCGCCGATCTCGCCGCGCTCAAGGCCGACCACGACACCAACGAACTGACCACGATCCCCGCCAAGGTGACCGCCGGCCTGCTCGCCCGCCGCGCCGCCAACGCCGGCGCGATCACGATCCTGCCGTGCGACAACCTCGCCGGCAACGGCGCCGCCTTCCGCAAGGTCGTCGAACAGGCCATCACCGCCATCGACCCGACCCTGCTCGACTGGGCCAACGAGAACGTCGCATGGGCCACCTCGATGGTTGACCGCATCACGCCGCGCACCACCGACGCCGACCGCCAGACCGTCGCCGACGAACTCGGCTGGTACGACGAGTTCCCGGTGCGCACCGAGCCGTTCATCGAATGGGTCATCCAAGGCGACTTCCCGAAGGGACGCCCGGCCTGGGACAAGGTCGGCGCGGTCATCACCGACGACGTGACCCCCTACGAGCATCGCAAGCTGTGGCTGCTCAACGGCGCGCACACGTCGATGGCATACATCGGCACGCTGCTCGGACTCGGCACCG
The DNA here is from genome assembly GCF_018555335.1 of Bifidobacterium sp. SO1. Classification (NCBI taxonomy): domain Bacteria; kingdom Bacillati; phylum Actinomycetota; class Actinomycetes; order Bifidobacteriales; family Bifidobacteriaceae; genus Bifidobacterium; species Bifidobacterium sp. SO1. Next base: position 14,319 of record NZ_JAFEJR010000009.1, read on the forward strand.
TCGGCGAGGCGATCGCCGACCCGACCGTGAACGCGTGGGTCAACGAATGGTGGGATCTGGCCAGCGGCTACCTGACCATCTCCACCGACGATTACCGCGCCAAGCTGCTCGAACGCTTCTCCAACCCGCGCATGCACGACAGCCTGCTGCGCATCGCGGCCGACGGCTCGCAGAAGCTGCCGGTGCGCATCGCGCCGGTCGCCAAGAAGGCGCTCGCCGACGGCAAGCCGATCACGCCGGCCGCGCGTGCGGTCGCCGCGTGGATCCTGTTCCTGCGCTCGCACGGCGAGACCGACGCGCAGGACGCGTACCTCGACGACGTGCTGCCGCTGGCCAAGGCCGACGGCCCGGACGCGACGCGCAACGTCGTGGCCTACCTCGACAAGGAGCTGGCCGCCTCCGACGAGTTCGTCGCCGCGGTCGACGCGCAGAAGGAGGCGCTGGAGGCGGAAGCCGCCAAGCGTCAGTAATCCTACATACTTGGCCCCCTCTGATGAGGGGGCTGTCGGCGAAGCCGACTGGGGGAGAGAACGCGGAACGTACGCTCAAACCCCCGACTGCCCCTCAGTCTCACTGCGTTCGACAGCTCCCCTGACAAGGGGAGCCGAGAAAAGAAAATGAAAGGAACCAACCACCATGGCAATCGAAAAAGCCGAAGTCTTCGTCACCAGCCCTGGCCGTAACTTCGTCGTCTTCCGCATCACCACCACCGACGGCGTCGTCGGCCTCGGCGACGCGACCCTCAACGGCCGCGAGCTCGTCGCCGCGGAATACCTCAAGACCATCGCCCCGTCGCTGATCGGCAAGGACGAGGACAACATCGAGGACATCTGGCAGTACCTGTACAAGGGCGCCTACTGGAAGCGCGGGCCGGTCACCATGGCCGCGATCTCCGCCGTCGACGTCGCCCTGTGGGACATCAAGGCCAAGAAGGCCGGCGTGCCGGTCTACCAGCTGCTCGGCGGCGCCTCGCGCACCGGCATCCTGACCTACGCGCACGCCTCCGGCGTTGACCTGCCGAGCCTGTACGACAGCATCGACATGTACCGCGAGATGGGCTTCAAGGCCACCCGTATCCAGTACGCGCTGCCGGGCATCCCGTCCACCTACGGCGTCGCCGCCTCCGCCAACGCCCAGCAGGGCGAGGGCGAGAAGGGCGTGCGCTACGACTATGAGCCGGCCCGCCGCACCACCGTCCCGGTCGAGGAGGTGTGGGACGCCCGCACCTACCTCAACACCATTCCGGGCGTGTTCGAGGAAGTGCGCAACAAGTACGGCAAGGACCTGATCCTGCTGCACGACTCCCACCACCGTCTGCGCCCGATCGAGGCCGCCCGCTTCGGCAAGCTGCTCGAGCCGTACGACCTGTTCTGGATGGAGGACACCACCCCGGCTGAGGAGAACCAGCAGTACCTGCGTATCGTGCGCGAGCACACCACCACCCCGATCGCGATCGGCGAGATCATCAACTCCTGGTCCGACTACATCACGCTGATCGAGGAGCAGCTCATCGACTACGTGCGCTCCGCCGTCACTCACACCGGTGGTCTGACCCACATGAAGAAGCTCATGGCCTTCGCCGAGCTGTTCGGCGTGCGCTCCGGCTTCCACGGCCCGACCGACGTGTCCCCGGTCGGCATGGCCGCGAACCTGCACCTCGACCTCGCGATCCCGAACTTCGGCATCCAGGAGTACATGAAGCACTCCGACGAGACGCTCGAGGTGTTCCACACCTCCTACACCTTCAAGGACGGCTACCTGCACCCGGGCAACAAGCCGGGTCTGGGCGTCGACTTCGACGAGAAGCTCGCCGCGAAGTACCCGTACCAGCCGGCCCCGCTGCCGGTCGACCGTCTGCTCGACGGCACCATGCACGAGTGGTGATCCTCGTTGCCTGCGACGACCGCCGCGTGATACGCGCAGGGCGGCCTTGCGGGTGATGACGACCACTGCCAGCTCCAGCTGACCTCGGCTGGGCGAAGCCAAACAGGCAGGCTCCGCCCAGCCGTTTTTTATGATCGTATGCGATCGAACACGAGAGGAACGTGACATAACCATGACCAACGCAACCACGACATCGGCGCGGCATTCGCAAGGACGGCCGCAGGAACCGCAGGACGATTTGAACCGTCCGGGCAACCCGCCGGTCGAGATCAACCTGCGCGCGGCCGACGTGGCCGCCGCCGCGAAAAACCGCAACGGCCTGACCTACAAGGGATTCGGCGTGCTTTCGGGCAACGCCACGTCGGCGCTGCTCATGGACTACAAGGCCGAACACCCGGACGCGTACTGGACACTCGTGCGTACGCTGTACGGCGGCCCGCGCCCGATGATGAACACCGTCAAGATCGAGATGGGCAACGACCGCAACAACTCCACCGGCCCGAACGTCGCCACGATGCGCGACCGCAACGAGTACCCGCAGGTGCGCCGCGAACCCGGCTTCCAGCTCGCCGCCGACGCGCGCCGCTACCAGCCCGGCGTGCACGTGAGCATCCTGCGCTGGCATGCGCCGACCTGGGTGCACGACAACGACGACGTGTACCGCTGGTACAAGAACACGATCCTGGCCGCCTACCGCGAGTACGGCGTGATGGTCGACTCCGTGAACCCGGACGTGAACGAGCGCACCGCCGACCTCGACTGGGTGTCCGAATTCGCCGAGCGCGTGCACACGGACACCGACGGCTTCCTCGGCGACGGGCCGGACGATCCGAACGCCGGATTCCGCTCCGATACCGAGCGCGACCTGTTCCGCGCGATCAAGGTCATCACGTCCGACGAGGAGACGACCGGCACGTTCGGCGGCGACGTGATCGCGAACCCGCGCTACCTCAAGGCGATGGACGTGGCCTCATACCACTATTCCGTCGAGGATGATGCGGACGGCAACTTCAAGCGTCTCGCCGACGAATACGACAAGGAGATCTGGAACTCCGAGGCGCAGGCCGTGTTCTCGAACTCCGCCGACCGCCCGAACAACACGATGGACGATGGGCTGGGGGAGCGTACCGGAACCGGCATCGGCGGCATCGGCGGCCCGCTGGAGATGGCGAACACGCTCATCAAGGGATTCGTCGAGTCGCGCCGCACGGCCGCGTTCTACCAGCCGGCGATCGGCTCGTGCTACGAGCATATGGAATACGCGTCGAAGGAGCTGATCTCCGCGCGCGACCCGTGGAGCGGCTGGATGTACTACGACGCCGGCTGCGCCGCGCTCGAGCATTTCGCCCGCTTCGCCGACCTCGGCTGGGAACCGACAGACAGCGTTTCACGTGAAACAGGTGTTGCGGAACATGGCGCGCGTCCCGTCTGGCGTGCCATCCCGCAGGCCAGCGGCAGCAAGGTCGGCGGCAACAACCCGGTGTCCGGTGCGCGCCACGGCGAGCCGAGCTACCTCACCCTTGCCGCGCCCGACGGCAGCGACGCGAGCGTGATCATCGTCAACGACAGCTCCCTGACCAAGACCTACCGCCTTGCCGTCGACCCCGCACTGCCCGCGGCCGGCAAGCCGCTTACGATCTGGCAAACCCGCGCGGCCGATCCCGGTCAGCCGTATGACGCGAACTGGCGCAAGCCCGTCGCCATCCTGCGCCCACAGAGTGTCATTTCGAGCGGAGCCGCAGGCGAAGTCGAGAAATCTTCGGAAGATTTCTCCGCTCCGCTTCGCTTCGGTCGAAATGACAATGGGGGTGCGCGCTCCGGTCGAAATGACAATGGGGACATGCTCTCCGGTCGGGATGGCGGCGGAAAGAACGATGCCGCCGTATACGAGATCGCCGTCGCACCGTGGAGCATGATCACCGCGACCACGCTCGACTCGGCGTCCCCCGACCCCGAAACCGGCACGCTCACGCCCAAACCCGAGTTCGCGTACGACCTGCCGCACACGGCCGAAAACAGCCGCGCCGTGCTCGACGTCGATCCTGCGGCCGGCGTGCTGTACGCCGACGATTTCGCGTACACGGACGCGCAGCCGGTCGAGGTCTATAAGCACGACCGACTCGTGAACGAGGACTACCTGACCTCGCGCGGCGGCGATCGCGGCGCGACCCCGCGCTACACGACCGACACGAACGGCGCGTTCGAGATTGTCCCCGACGACGAACGCGGCCATGTCCTGCGCCAGCAGATCGACTGGACGCACGCCGGCAACGCCTGGATCGAAGGCGACCCGCGCACCGCGATCGGCGACATGCGCTGGACGAACTACCGCGTGACGGTCGACGTGCGGTTCGAGGACTATCCGGGCCGCGCGCCGTACGCGCTGGTCGGCGCCCGCGAGATGGGCGGCAACAAGTTCACCACCGACATCTGCGGCGTGGACTTCAAGATCCGCGCCGACGGCGTGTGGCTGCTGCGCAACTTCGGCAACGAGGTGCGCCGCGGCCATCTCGAGGATCTGAAGAAGCGTGCGGCCGAGGCGGGCACGCGCCCGTTCGCGCCCGGTGCGAACCAGTGGAACACGATCGCGCTCGAGGTCGCCGGCACCACCGCCACCGTGTTCGTCAACGGCGCGAAGGTCGCGACGTGGTCCGACCCCGTGCTGCAGTCGGCCGGCCGCGTGAACCTCGGCACGAGCTTCGACCACGTGCGCTTCTCGAACCTGCGCGTCGAACGCGTGGCGGGCGCCTCGCCGTACTACACGCAGCTCATCGACGACATGCACATGACCTCGTGGGACGACTCCTCGCGCCAGATCCTGCGCTACGAGGGCCCGTGGACGCACGACAACGGCCAGGGCATGTTCACGTACATGCGCACGATCTCGCGCGCCGAGATGCCCGGCGCGTCCGTGTCGCTCGACTTCGACGGCACCGGCGTCGACCTGTTTGGCCCGAGCGACGGCCGCGCGCGCCTCGACGTGTTCGTGGACGGCCACATGCTGCACGACGCCGAACCGACGTTCGCCACGAACGGCTCGCTGCGCTGCCAGTTCCGTGTGGAAGGCCTCAAGCCGGGCCGCCACACGGTCACGTTCCGCACCGCGGACACCGCCGACTTCGCGCTCGACGCCATCGGCGTCCTCGCCTGAACCGCCGGTCGAACTGCCCGGCGGCTCGCGGCCGTGCCCGCTTGGTCACGCGACGGTTTGGTGCCGTAACGATCCGTCGCGTGACCTTGCCGGTCTGATCGCCTGAACCGTAAGTCGTGAGCCGTGAGCCGTCCGGCCCGCGCCCAGCCGATCCCCAGTTTGCCGACTATACTCAGGAACATTGCATAGGGGAGGTCCTGACATGGTTGATGACGACAAACTGGGGAGCGCCGGCGCGAACGGCAGCAATGAAGCGGCCCCCGGCATCCTGACCGCCGAACAGCAGGATGCGGTCGCCGCGCTCGCCGCCACGAACAAGTACGCCAAGCAGTCCAAGTGGCAGACGTTCAAGGAACTGCCGAAGGACGAGAAATGGCCGTTCTTCGTCCAGCACTTCCTGCTCGGCACGTCCGCCGCGGTCGTCGGCACCATCGTCGTCATCGCGCTGATCGTCACGTTCGTCACGAAGCCGCCGGAGCCGGAACTGGCGATCGCCGGCTTCGATCTCGACGACTATTCCACTCAACTGGACGAACTCAAGTCCGGGTTCGTCAAGCAGGAACAGATCAGTGACGATCGATTGGTGACGATCGCCGGCACGTACGACATCAGCGGCGACGGCTACACCGACGACTCGGCCAAGGTGATGACGATGGTCACGGCCGGCGACATCAACATGATGATCGCGAACAAGAATACGTTCGCATCGCTGGTTAGCCGCGGCGTGATCGGCAAGGTGAGCGACAGCGAGACCAAGGCGATCATGAGCGACCTCGCGCAGTCCGGCGCACTGGTCGACAAGAAGGGCGAGCCGACCGACGACGTCGCGAAGGCGTACGGCCTCAACCTGTCGAAGTCGAAGACCTGGATCGCGATCGACGGCCTGCCGGATGACGCGATCGTAGGCATCAGCAATGTCGTGAACGACACCAACAAGACCCGCGCCCGCCAGTTCATCGACTACCTCAAGTTCGAGTAGGGGCTCGTCGGAGCACCGGGCCAATAAGCAGAAGGTCTTGCCGGACAAGCATGTTCGGCAAGACCTTCTGCTATACGAATGGGGTGATGGACTCGTACTGTGACGGGCTTAATGTGACGGGTTCGACGCTCCCTCAGTCGGCTTTGCCGACAGCTTCCTCAGCCGAGGAAGCCAAGAACAAAAACACGTCAGGTGAGGTCCGGCAAAGTACTACCGCACCTCGGTGGATTCACGCGGGGTGAGCGTGTAGCCGACGGTGATGGTGGTCGGGTCGGGGCGTTTGCCGGCCGGGGCCTCGATCTGCTGACGCAGGTTCATCACGGCGAGCGACGCGAGCTGGTTGAGGTCGACGCTGATCGTCGTCAGCGACGGCACGATGAACTCGCCCGAGGTCACGCCGTCGAAACCGATCACCTTCACGTCGTCCGGCACGCGCAGTCCGAGGTCGGCAAGTCCGCGGATCGTGCCGATCGCGGAGGAGTCGTTGAGGCAGAACAGGCCGTCGAACGGCAGTCCGTCGCGGCCTCGCGCGCGGATCGCCTCGCGCGCGTACGTCTCGTTCATGCCCTTGAGCGGGATGACGACCGATTCGTCGTACGGCAGTCCGAGGTTGATGAGCGCCGACTTCGCGCCGAGCAGACGCAGCTTGCGTGACGAGGTGCGCGTAAGCAGCTCGTCCTTGTCGATGAACGGCGGGCCGACGATGCCGATGCGCTTGCAGCCCTGCGCCGCAAGATGCTGCACGGCCGCGCGTGCGCCCTCCTCGTTGGGGAACATGATCGCGGAGACGAGCGTCTTCTCCTCGTAGGTGTCGATGAACAGCGCCGGCCGGCCGTGCTTGATCGAGTCGACCAGTTCGCCGGTCAGGCCGGAGGCGTGGATGATCACGCCGTCGGCGAGCGTGCCGGAGAACAGCGAGTTCGACAGCGCGGTGGTCGCGTTGTCCGGCTGGTACTTGGTCTCCTGCAGGAACGGCACCATGCCCTGATCGACGATCGCGTTCGACAGCGCGTCGATGAGCTTCGAATAGAACGGGATGTCGTATTCGTTGACGATGACTTGGATGATGCCGCTGCGGCCCGATTTGAGCATGCTGGCCGACGCGTTGGCCGTGTAGCCCATCTCCTTGGCGAGGGCTTGGATGCGATCGCGTGTGGCGTCGCTGATGCCGGGCGCGTTGCGCATGGCCTTGGATGCGGTCATGGCCGATACGCCGGCTGCTGCGGCTACATCTTTCAGCGTGACGGCGGCTCGTTTCATGATGCTCCTTTGGCATACCTTGTATGGAACTTCTCTATCGTAACCCAACGTTAGGTTAACGATCTCTGTTGTTTACCGATAATCATATAGATAATTCCAGCATTTCGTCAAATACGCGATTTGATCAGTATGCGACACGCCGAAAGTTAACCGTAAACTATGGTTCTTGCCAAAATTTGCAATCGAGAAAACCATTGGAATATAAGCGATTTATGGGATTTTTCCCAGCTCTCTCACGGTTTTTCCCTGCATGATTTGCCAAACGTTAATCTATGCCTTATATTGGTTAGCGTTAACCCCACGACGAGGTGAACCGATAATTGAGTTGTTGTCCGGTACGGTTTTCTTCCTTTTCCTTCCGCGCCGGGCGGGGACTCAGTCGCATCGGTGCGCGATGAACGCGCACAAGAAAGGAAACAAGATGTCGAACAAAGGTGTGGCGAAGAAGGCCATGGCTGCCATCGCGGCCGTAGGCGCCATGTCCATGATTCTGGCGGGCTGCGGTTCCGATTCCGCCGACAAGAAGCAGGTCGACAAGGACGGCAAGCCGCTGGTCAAGGTCATGTTCCAGAACGCGACCAACCAGGACGTCAAGAACATGTCGTGGACCAAGGACCTCGAGAAGGCGTGCGGCTGCACGATCGAATGGTCCCAGGTCTCCGACGCCCAGTGGACGCAGCAGAAGTCCGCGACCCTGTCCGCCGGCAACCCGGCCGACGTCACCATCCGCGGCACCACCCGGCCGACGCCCAGAAGTACCAGTTCTTCGAGGACCTCTCCGACGATCTCGACAAGATGCCGAACGTCGAGGCGTTCTTCAAGGAGCAGCCGATGGCCAAGGGCATGGTCACCACCCCTGACGGCAAGATCTACACCCTGCCGCGTTACTCCGGCAAGAACTACAAGACCTCCGGCCAGCACCTGTTCATCAACAAGACCTGGCTCGACAAGCTCGGCCTGCAGGTGCCGAAGACCTGGGACGAGCTGTTCAAGGTGATGGACGCGTTCAAGACGCAGGACCCGAACGGCAACGGCCAGGCCGACGAGATCCCGTACGCGATGCGCAACATGGGCTCCGACATCGGCTGGTGGTCCCCGCTGCTGTTCCTGAACTCCACCGGCATCTCCACGCAGTTCAACAACTCCCCGTCCCGCTTCGGCGCGTACGTCGAGAACGGCAAGGTCAAGAACTACCTGGTCTCCGACCAGCTTCGCGAGACCGTCGAGTTCCTGCACACGATGATCGAGAAGGGCTACAGCCCGAAGGATTCGCTGACTCAGGACTCGTCCAAGTACTACGCGTCGCTGACCGGTTCGTCGGATGGCAAGACCGCCACCGTGGGCCTCGCGATCACCAACGAGCCGAACGCCTTCGGCGCCGACCTGCGCGACCAGTACGAGGCGATCGAATGGCCGGCCTCCGCCGATGGCGTGACCGCGGCCGCCGATCACTCGCAGGATGAGGGCGCGTTCGAGGACTACGGCGTGGCCGTGTCCGCCGACGCTCCGAACAAGGACGCGATCTACAAGCTCATCAACGCCATGTACGACGGCAAGGACAACTCCATCCAGCAGCGCTTCGGCGCCTTCGGCGAATGGGTCACCAAGGACGGCGACGACACCTACACCGTGAACTCCAAGTTCTTCAACCTCGGCGCCAACGACAAGAGCCCGGCGTTCGCCGACCGCTTCGCCGGCTGGATTCCGGACTCCGTCACCATCAAGGGTGACGAGGCCGCCGCCCGTCTGAAGAAAGCCGATGACGTGTACGCCAAGGCCCTCGAAGCCGTCGGCAAGGACTACTTCCCGATCACGCTCCTGCCGTCCGACGCCGACTCCACCACGCTGTCGAACAACTCCGCTACCTACCTGACCGCCGCCATGCCGCAGATCGCCAAGTTCATCCAGAACGGCGGCGCCGATGACGACGCGACCTGGGACGCCTACGTCAAGGGCCTCCAGCCGCTGGGTCTCGACGAGAACAACCAGCTGTGGCAGAAGTGGTACGAGGACGCTTGGAAGAAGATCGACGAGTGATCGACTCGTCACGATCGCTCTGATCTGACTCCATCCCAACCCTTGCTCCCCGATAAGGGGAGCCAAGAAAAAACGAGTGCTCCCTCGCAAGAGGGGGCACTCCCCATCCCAACAAACCAACCCATCTCCAAAGAGGAACAATGGTACAGAACACAGGCACGGGCGCGAGCACAGTCTCGCAGACCGTCGACGCGGGCAACGCGGTTTCCGCGCCGGTTGTTGACAATATTGCGGCCCGCAAGCATCAGCCGCTTCCGGTGCGTATCGGACGTCATCTCAAGCTGTATTGGCAGCTGTGGACCTTCGTCCTGCCGGCCATGATCTTCGTGGCCCTCTTCGCCTACGTCCCGATGTACGGCCTGCTGTTGGCCTTCAAGGACTACGATCCTCGCAAGGGCCTCGTCGGCGGCAAGTTCGTCGGCCTCAAATACTTCAACCAGTTCTTCCAGAACCCCCAGTTCGGCACGATCCTGCGCAACACGATCAACATCGCCGTGCAGACCGTCGCCTTCGGCTTCGTCTTCCCGATCATCCTGGCGCTGCTCATCAACCAGATCCACTCGATGAAGATCAAGTCCTTCGTGCAGACCATCACCTACATGCCGCACTTCATCTCCACGGTCGTCATGGTCTCGCTCATCAACATCTTCCTGTCGCCTGACACCGGCATGATCGGCCGCTTCTTCGGCGAGCAGAGCCTCTTGGCATACCCGCAGTTCTTCGCACCGATCTACTGGATCACCGAAGTCTGGCAGCACTGCGGCTGGAACTGCATCATCTACCTCGCGGCGCTCTCCGCAGTCGATACATCGCTGTACGAAGCCGCCAAGATTGACGGCGCCGGCCGACTCCAGCTCATCTGGTCCGTCGACCTGCCGACCATCCTGCCGACCTGCGTGATCATGCTGATCCTGAACATGGGCGGCATCCTGAACGTCGGCTTCGACAAGACCTTCCTGATGCAGAACGCACTGAACCTGCCCGGTTCCGAAGTGCTTTCGACCTTCATCTACAAGATGGGTATCATCAACGGCCAGATCTCGCTGTCCACGGCCGCAACCCTGTTCAATACGCTGATCAACTTCTTCTTCCTGGTGCTGACCAACTTCATCTCGAAGAAGTTCTCGGATACGAGCATCTTCTAAGGAGCGGGTGAATATCATGGCACAAGCAACTGCAACCCCCACCGGCGTCGCGCCGAAGACTTCCGCCGACGAGATTCCGTGGAACCCGAAGGTCACGCAGCAGCGTACCGTCGGCGACTGGATCGTCGACATCGTGATCTGGACGATCCTCACCCTCGTCGTGCTCGCGGTGCTCTACCCGATCTGGTTCGTGATCATCGCGTCGTTCTCCGACCAGACGCTCGTTGCGTCCGGCAAGGTGACGCTGTGGCCGCTCGGTTTCAACGTCAAGGGCTACGAGATGGTGTTCTCCGACGACCGCGTGTGGCAGGGCTACCTGAACACGATCATCTACTCGGTGCTCGGCACCGCGCTCAACGTGGCCGTGACCATCCCCGCCGCGTTCGCGCTGAGCCGCCGCGAGTTCGCCCCGCGCCGCATCATCATGTTCTTCTTCACGTTCACGATGTTCTTCGCGGGCGGCATGATCCCGAACTACCTGCTGTTCCGTTCCCTCGGCCTGCTCGACACCATGTGGGTGTTCATCCTGCCGAGTGCGGTTAACGTGTTCAACCTGATCGTCGCGCGTTCGTTCTTCGAATCCTCGATCCCGGAGGAGCTGCACGAGGCCGCCCAGCTGGACGGCGAGTCGTACTACGGCTTCTTCTTCAAGATCGTCATCCCGCTGTCCGCCGCGATCATGGCCGTGATCATGCTGTACTACTTCGTGCAGCACTGGAACGACTTCGGCACGGGCCTCGTGTACATCCAGGACACGCACAAGCAGCCGTTGCAGAACGTGCTGCGCGACATCCTGCTCGCGAACTCGACCCAGACCGGCAACGCCACGATGAGCGCCGGCCAGCAGCAGCTCTTCGCCGACCAGATCAAGTACGGCATCATCCTGATCTCCACCATCCCGCTCCTCATCCTCTACCCCTTCCTCCAGAAGTACTTCAATAAAGGCGTCATGGTCGGCGCGGTTAAGGGCTGATTTCGATCAGTTTCGCCACAACACTTGCCGGGCGCACTCCAGAACAGAAGATATTTTCTCCTTCCGCTTCCGTTTCGGCCGTGCGCCCGGCTTTTCTTTGCCTGAAATCCTCTGTTTTTCCGAAAGGAACCAACCATGGCAACCACGAGATTGCCGCAACCTCAGGCCCCGGCCGATCCGTACGGCTACCTGATGGTCCACTTCATCGAAGATCCGAACAGCTACGCCGAGCGCATCTATCTCGACATCTCCGAGGGTGACGATCCAGAACGCTGGCACCCCCTCAACGCCGGCAACCCGATCCTCACGTCCCCGCTCGGCACGACCGGCGTGCGTGATCCGTACCTGACCCGTAATCCGGAAACCGGCCGCGTCTACATCATCGCCACCGACCTGCGCGTCTTCGACGGCTCCGGCCGCGGCTCTGCGCCGGGCAGCCCGTGGTACGGCTTCTCGCATCACGGCAGCACGAACCTGATCATCTGGTACTCCGACGATCTGATCCACTGGAGCGAACCGCACACGCTCGACGTCTCCCGCCGCCCCGACGGCACGCATGCCCAGCTCGGCATGGCGTGGGCGCCGGAAGCGCTGTGGGTCGCGGATTACTATCCGGAAGGCAGCGAAGCCGAGCACAACGGCTCGCGCGGCGCGTTCGTCGTGTACTGGTCGAGCAAGCTGTTCGCCGACGACGATCCCGAGCACAAGGACGACTCCGTCTACGACCGCATCCTGTGGGGCGCGACGAGCGACTTCACCGACGCGACGTTCGAATACGGCGGCATCTTCATCGACAAGCATCGCCCGACGATCGACACGACCATGCTGCAGCGCGCGCTGCCGGACGGCACGATCCGCACGTACCGCGCGACCAAGGCGAATGGCGAGTCGACCGTCGAGCCGGCCGAAGTCAAGCGCGGCATCTGGCTCGACGCGACCGACGCGCCGCGCTGGTGGGAGCCGGGAACCGAATGGCACATCGTGCAGGAGGAGATCGGCGTCGAGTGGATTCCGAACCGCGATCCGGCCGGTGTGGAGGGCCCGGCGCTGTTCGCCTCGCATTCCGACGACCGCGCGTACCTGTACGTGGACGTGATCCCGTCGATCGGCTACCGTCCGATGGTCACCACCGATCCCGACCGCGGTTTCGACTACCTGCGTTCCGACGACTTCTCCATGCGCCCGCACACCAAGCACGGCGGCGTGTTCTCGCTGAGCCGAGCCGAATACGACCGCCTGCGCGCGGCCGACGGTACACTTGGTCAGTAGCAGTGCAGTGAGCGCATGGGTCTGGCGGGGCTGAGGCTCCGCCAGATTCGTATTCGGAACAGCGCTCGGAACATAAAGGAGTCTTCCATGCAGCGGTTCGCAGTCGGGTACGAGTTCGTGTGCCGCATCATCATGATGCTGATGGTGTGCCAGGTCGCGTTCATCGTGCATACGATCATGGGTCTGGTCGTCGGCGGGTTCTTCCCGTCGATCGCCGCGCTGTACACCACGTTCCGCACATGGCTGCTCGACGTGAACGACCGGTCGTGGACGATCAAGCAGAGCTGGGTCACGTTCCATCGCGCGTGGAAGGCCGAACTGGCCGGCGCGAACGCGTTCGGCTGGCCGCAGTTCATCGTCTGGGCGTTGCTGATCTGGGATTATTACCTGGTCAACTGGAACGACATGGGCCGCATCGGCTACGCGGTGTCCGGCGTGCTGCTGGTCATCAACGTGCTGTACGGCCTGTTCGTGCTTGTCTCGTGGGCGATCCGCGCGAACTTCGACGAGAAGCCGATGTGGGTGGTGCGCACGTCGATCTCGATGGTGATCGCGCGGCCGTGGTGCTCGCTGATGGTGACGGTGTTGTTCTGCGCGACCGTGTGGGCGTATTACACGTGGCCGGGCCTCGGTGTGGCGCTCGGCATCACGGTGCCGGTGTTCGCCGCGATGATGTGCATCTATTCCTACGGCCGTGTGCCCGGCATGGACGTGCATGTGCTCGAGCCGGTCGAGGAGAAAAAGCGTAAGAAGCAGCAGGAGCGCGACCAGCGGAACAAGTAGTGCCGTGGGGCGGTTTGCCGGTCGTTGTCGAAGATTCCTCCGATTGGCTTTGCCTTGATCGAGATGACGGTCCGATCATGCCCCGCCCGCTGGCGTCTGGCGCGATAATGGCATACAATATCGTTTGTTAACGTTAACAAGACGTGCGATTGCCGCTAACGGAACCGGCATCACGGGAGGGACCATGACTCAACCATACGAAGCCTATGTCTGGGCGTACTTCACCGGCGACACCGGCGGCAACGAGCAGATCAGCCTCGCCGTCTCGCGCGGCAACGACGCGCTGAACTGGCAGACGCTCAACGGCGGGCGCCCGCTGTTCACCTCGGCCTTCGGCACGCGCGGCCTGCGCGACCCGTTCATCACGCGCTCGCACGACGGCAGCCGCTTTTATATCATCGCCACTGACCTGAATGTCGCCGCGCTTCACGGCAACTTCCGCGAGGCCCAATGCAACGGCTCGCGGTACCTCGAAATCTGGGAATCCGACGACCTCGTGCACTGGGGCGAGCAGCGCCACACGCTCGTCTCCGCGCCGAACGCCGGCAACACGTGGGCGCCGGAGACGTACTGGGTGCCCGAACTCGGCGAGTACGCAGTGTACTGGTCGTCGAACCTGTATCCGACCGCGACTGATCGGTCTGCGGCATCCTCGTCCGAGTCCGCGAAACTCGATTCCGCGCACATGACCGCCGACGAGATCGCCGCCGCGCAATCCGCGCGCGAACTGCCCACCTACGGTCGCATGATGATCGCGACGACCAAGGATTTCCGCACGTTCTCTCAACCGCGCGTGTGGATGGACGTGTGCCGCGGCAACGGCCACGACGGGTTGGGCCTGATCGACGCGACCGTCACGCACGACGGCGACTGGTGGTACCGGTTCGTCAAGGACGAGAAGCTCATGACCGTGCGCGAGGAACGCTCGCATGACCTGATGGCGACGGTGTCCGGCTCGCTGCCGGGGGAGGCCGGCGCTGCGGCATCCGGCGACGGCTGGCAGCTGATCCGCGAGAACGTCGGCGTCGGGCTGCCGAACGGCGAGACGGACGCCGACGGCACCGCGAAACCGTTCACGCACGGCGAGGGCCCGTGCATCTTCCGCGCGAACGACGGCGACGTGAACGGCTACCGCTGGTTCCTGTTCATCGACCAGCCGCGCTACCACGGCGGGCCGAACCATTACATCGGCTTCGCCACGCAGGACCTGGCCGACCCGGACGGCTGGGTGCCGGTCAGCGGCAAGCTGCGCGAGGGCATCCCGACCAACGCGGACGGCGGCAAGCCGCGCCACGGCACCGTTATGCCCATCACCGCCGCCGAGCGCGACCGTCTGCTCGCCGCCTTCGGCGACTGATCTCTTTTTTCCCGGGCATACGGCCGGTTCGCCCACCTCAATCGGCCGTATGCCCGGGAGGGGGATGGTGGGTGGCAACAGGTGGCAAATGATGGCAACAACGGGGTTTGCCGCATACTGTTGAAAGCCGCATCGCGTACCGTGCCCGTCATTCGGCTCATCGCTCAAGGAGGAGTCCATCATGTTGCTTATCAACGACCGTCATGCCCCGGTGGATCTCGAACCCGGCGTCGCGCCCGTGCTGCGATGGCGTGATGATGCCGACGCGATGGCCGCCGATCCCGCGCACGGCGGCGATCCGGTCGCGGTGCAGGTGGCTGTTGCCGAGACTCGCGAGGATGCGCTCGCCGGACGCGGTACGGTGTGGGACTGCGGCTGGATCGACGGCGACGCGTGGGGCGGCGTGACGCTGGACGGCGTCGATATGGGCCCGTCGCGCCGGTATTGGGTATCGCTGCGCTGGAAGTACGCGGACGACGAGGTTGGCGGCTGGGTTGAGCCGACCACGTTCGGCACCGGCGCGGGGCGCGAGTGGGCGGCCGAGCCGATTTGGGGACCGGAAGCCGGAGACAAGAAGATTTCTCCACTCGCTGCGCTCGGTCGAAATGACAACGGGGATGGTGCGTTCGATCGGAATGACCGTGCGGATGATTCGCTTGGCCGCGATGGAGAGGCCGATGATGCAGCCGGTTGCGATGGCGTGGATGATCCGGTCGACCATGATGATGACGCGGCCGGTCTCCATGACCGCGATCTTGGCAATGCGGCCGGATGGGCGCTGCTGCGCGGCGTCGTGACATTGCCCGACAAGCCGATCCGCTGGGCGACGCTTAACGCGACCGCCGCATCCACCCGTCCCGCACGCCAGTTCGTCTATCGGATGTGGCTCAACGGCCGCTTCGTCGGCGTCGGCCCGACCTTCCCGATTCACGACGAAGCCCGCTACGACGGCTACGACGTCACCAATCTGCTGCGTCCGGGCTGCACGAACGCGATCGGTGTCGTCGCCTACACGATGGACGACCGCCGGTTCATCGCCCAACTCGACGTCTGCTATGCGGACGGCTCCATCGAACATTACGGCACCGGCGTATCCGGCGCGCACGGTATGACCTGGCGCGCGCTCGCCGACCCGTCGGCCGTCTACCCGCCCAGCGCGTCGATTGGCACGCAGTATTTTGAGGCCCCGGCCGAAAATCTGCGCGGTGATGCGTATCCGCAATATCTGTCCGACCCCGATGTCGATACCGGGCGCAGGCAGTCCTGCACATGCCATTGCGAAGACGCGACGGCACATGGCGACGCCGGCGAACCCGAATGCGGCGGTTGGCTTCCCGTGGCCGTCAAGCCGCAGTTCACCGAACTGCTGGCCACGCCGACCGACAAACTCGCCGTGCGTTACGTGCGGCCGGCATCGCTGCTGCGCGTGGAACGTCCCGTGAAACCCGGCGATCCCGACGATGCGGCGATCTGCGACCCGGCCGATGCGGCGGATACGTCCGATGCCGACGCCCAGGTTCTTAGTGTCATCGTCGACTTCGGCAGCGCGCGCATGGGCGGCATCCGACTCAACCTGCACCCGCGCCGTCCGGTCGACGTCACCGTCCGCTACGGCGAGGTGCTCAACCCCGACGGATCGGTGAAATTCCGCCTCTCCGCAGGCAACGTATACGAGGATCATTGGCACGTCACGCCCGGCTGCGGCCCGCTTGAAACGTGGGGTCTGCGCGTCTTCCGCTACGTCGAGATCAGTGTCGCCCAACCGCCGGCCGCGCCGTCGTCGTGGGATACGCCGTCGCCCACCGGACTGGACGAGCGCGCAGCCGCGATCGAGGAGATCCTGCTCGGCGGCGATGCCATCGGTGATAGCGATAGTGACACCAGTAATACGGAACGCAGCAAGTCCGCGAACGTTGGCACCAGCATGGACCGCGCATCGGCCGTCGGAGATATCGCCGCCGACCGCCAGTCCGAAATCATCCCCTCACTGTCCGCCGCGACGCTCGTCTATCCGTCGCTGGACGGCTCGACCGACGGCTATCCGGGCATGTTCCGCTCATCCGACCCTGCGCTGAACCGGGTCTGGCAGCTGTGCGCACACACGATCGAAGCGCTGAACGGCAACATCTACGCCGATTCATGGACCCGCGAACGAGCCGCCTACGAAGCCGACGCATGGCTCCAACAGCGCGCGCACCTCACGCTCGACGCGGCCCCCGCGCTCGGCGCGTATACGATCGACTACCTCATCGCGAACCGCACCTGGCCCACCGAATGGCCGCTGTACCTCGTGCTCGCCGTGCATGATTCGTGGATGCGCAGCGGTTCGACCGCGCAGATCGCCGACCAGTACGGCGGCCTGCTCGCGCTGCTGCCCGACCGGTATCTCGACGCGGCGACCGGGCTGATCGTCAAGGAGCCGGGCGAGTCGAGCAAGACCGACGGCGATCTCGTGGACTGGCCGCCGTCCGAGCGCGACGGATTCCGGTTCGGTGAGGGCAACACGGTCGTCAACGCGCTGGCCTCGCGTGCATACGCCGATATGGCCGATCTCGCGCGGGCCGTCGGGCGTGATGATGACGCGGAACGGTTCGCGGCCGTGGCGTCGCGTATGCGCGCGTCGATTCATGAGCGGCTGTACGACGCGGATCGCGGCGCGTATGTGGACGGGCTGACGGTGGTCGCGGATGACGGGGCATCGGCGGATGCCGATGTGTCGGTGGTTGGCGATGCCGGTGTGACGGGCGTCGGCCACGATCATACGGTGGCCGGGTCTGACTGCGTCGCCGGCAAGCCGGCTGCATTCGTGGCCGGTAGTCGTCGGTTCACGCCGATCGATCATGCGTCGCTGCATGCGTCCGCGTTTGCTTTGGCGTTCGCCGACGTACCGGTCGAGCGGGCGGCTCGGGTCGTTGCGTTCCTGCGCTCGCGCGGCATGGCGTGCAGCGTGTATACGGCCGCGCCGTATCTGCTTGGACTGTATGGTTCGGGTGCGCCCGATGCCGCCGCGGCCGCGACCGCGATGATCGCCGACCGTCGCAACGCGCATTCGTGGGCGTACATGATCGCGCAGAACGCGGGCGGCACGATGGAGGCGTGGGATGTGGCGCGCAAGCCGAACACCACGTATTCGCATCCGTGGGCCGCGTCGCCGGCGTTCCTGCTGCCGGAGGGTCTGATGGGCGTGCGTCCGCTTGAGCCGGGATACCGACGGTTTGAGGTCGCGCCGCAGCCGGGAGCCGTTCTCGCGGCGAGTGCGACCATGCCGACTCCGGCCGGCGACATTCGCGTTTCGTATCGAGTGAGGGAAGGGGCTGCGGATGGCGCGATCGAGCTCGACCTGACCGTCCCGTCGCGCACCCGCGCCAACGTGATCCTGCCGACCGCCGCGTACCGCGACCTCGCGCCCGGCCGGCACCGCCTCGTCGGCTGAGCTGATCGCGAACTGACTATGTATCCGGTCGTGCGATGAATTGTGATGGCTCAGCGCCATCGCATGACCGGACGATTCCATTGGTCTGTATGCCTATTGCTCTGTCGGACTTGACTTGATGCGTTCTCTGTTCTTGGCTTTCTCGGCTGAGGGAGCTGTCGGCAAAGCCGGCTGAGGGAGCGTCAAGCCCATCACATTAAGTCCGACAGAGCACTATGTCGTCATTCGTATGATGTCTTGTTACGTGGCGTGTCGCGTAATTGTAGCGCTACAATAATGATCGTCAGTGATGTTGTATCCGTCAATCATCAGCAAGGAAGCAGTCATGGGTAACACTTCGCACGATCAGTTCGCCATCGCCGGCAAACCGGCACACGAAATCGCGGATCGGCTCGCAGGCGCAACGAACGGCAATGCAACCGACGTCAGCGTCGAAAACTCGGCCGCGTCGTCCAACCAGCATAACGACATCGCCGCGCAGGTCTTCACGGTCGACCCGACCGGCACCGCGATCGAATGGACCAGCGACGGCGAATACGTGCGCGTCGACGCGTGGGGCACGAACAGCGTGCGCGTGCGCTCCCGCCTCATGCAGCACCCGCTCGACACCGACTGGGCGCTCCTCGCGCCGCCGGCTGACGCACCCAAGCCGAGTATCGCGGTCGGCGAGACCGCCGCCGCGCTCGTCAACGGCGAGATCGCAGTCAGACTCGAGATCATCGGCTGGGCCAAAGACCAGATGCGCATTACCTTCATCGACACGCAAACCGGCGCAACCCTTCTCAGGGAATCCTCCGACGGCGGCGCCCTGCGCCTGCGCGCCCGCAAGCACAATCCGCTCGAATCCGGCGCGGAGGCCCCGGTCGCCAGCTTCGAACCGCCGGCCGGCGAACACCTGTACGGCATGGGCGAATACCAGCAGAACGTCCTCGATCTCAAGGGCTCCACGCTCGAACTCGCGCACCGCAACTCGCAGTGCTCCGTCCCGTTCGTCATCTCCTCCGCCGGCTACGGATTCCTGTGGCACAACCCGGCCATCGGCCGCGTCACCTTCGCGGCCAACCGCACCGAATGGCAGGCCGACTACTGCGATCAGATCGACTACTGGATCACCGCCGGCCGCACGCCCGCGCAGATCGAATCGCAGTACGCCGACGCGACCGGCCACGCGCCCGTCATGCCCGAATGGGGCCTCGGATTCTGGCAGTGCAAGTTGCGCTACTGGAACCAGGAGCAGCTGCTCGACGTGGCGCGCGGCTTCAAGAAGCGCGGCATCCCGATCGACCTGATCGTCATCGACTTCTTCCACTGGCCGCTCATGGGCGACTTCCGTTTCGACGAGGAATTCTGGCCCGACGTCAAGGCCATGACCGACGAACTGCACCGGATGGGCATCAAGCTCATGGTCTCGATCTGGCCGCAGATCGACCTCAAATCCGAAAACTACGAGGAGATGCGCCATCGCAACTTCCTTGCCAAGACCCGTACCGGCAAGGACGTGGGCATGTGGTGGCCGCGCGACAGCCAGTTCTTCGACGCCACCAACCCGGACGCGCGCGCCTTCGTGTGGGGCAAGGTCAAGGAACACTACACCGACCTCGGCGTGGACGCGTTCTGGCTCGACGAGGCCGAACCCGAGTGGGGCGGCGACTACGACTACGCGCACTACATCTTCAACGCCGGCCCGGTCGGCAAGATCGGCAACCTGTACCCGCAGAAGTACAACCAGACCTTCTACGAGGGCCAGCTGTCGATCGGCCGCGAAAACGACACGGTGAACCTGTCGCGCGCCGCATGGGCTGGCGCCCAGCGCTACGGCGCGCTCGTGTGGTCGGGCGACGTGCACTCCACGTTCGACGACCTCAAGGCGCAGATCACCTGCGCGATCCACATGGGCGCGGCCGGCATCCCGTGGTTCACCACCGACATGGGCGGCTTCGCCGGCTCCGACATCACCACCGACGCGTTCAAGGAGCTGTTCGTGCGCTGGTGCCAGTTCTCCACGTTCCTGCCGGTCATGCGCAACCACGGCGACCGCGGTCCGCGCAACCACCAGGTGCTCGACCAGCGCGGCAACCAGATCACCCACGTGCATACCGGCGACGACAACGAGCCGTGGAGCTTCGGCCCGGAGGTCGAGAAGACGATGGTCAAGTACATCCGGCTGCGTGAGGCGATGCGCCCGTATACGCGAGAGCTGTTCGCGGCGGCGCACGAATCAGGACAGCCGCTGGTGCGCGGCCTGTTCTACGAGTTCCCGGGCGAGGAGGCGGCTGCGAACGTTGCCGACGAGTACCTGTTCGGGCCGGATATCCTGGTCGCGCCGGTGACCGAGCCGGGCGCGCGCTCGAGGGAGGTGTATCTGCCGGGGGCCGGTGCGGCTGGTGATGCGCCCGCCGAACTGACGACGTGGACGAATCTGCACACCGGCGAGACGTTTGCCGGCGGCCAGACGATCACCGTCGACGCGCCGCTCGACGTCGTGCCGGCATTCGCCCGTAACGGTCGCGATCACGGGCTTGCCGGACTGATCTGATCGGTCGGCTTGATCAGTCCGATCTGGCTGGTCGACTATCGGTCAGATCAATCTGACCGGAACTCGCTGAGTCGGTCTGACTGATTCTGCCGATTCGTTCGGCTGGCCGATCTCGTCGATCGGTTTGGCTGGCTACCGTTCCAAACTGTCGTTCGGTGAAACGCGACGATATTTCGCCGGAACCGGACGGCGGTCGCGGACGGTCATTCGCGCTGCCGGTCGGCTACGATAAGACGCGGAGGTACGGATGGTCACACTCGATGATGTAGCGGCCCGCGCCGGCGTATCGCGCATGACCGCGTCGAACACGCTGCGCGGCAAAACGGTCGGAGGCAAACCGATCGTCAAGCCGGAAACCGCCGAACGCGTGCGCAAGGCGGCCGCCGAACTCGGCTATCGGCCGAACCTTGCTGCGCGCCAGCTCAGCTCGGGCCGCACCGGAATCATCGGCCTGTCCGTCGCCGATCTCGACATGATCTTCCCGGCCGCGCTCGCCGCCACCCTCTCCGACGAGGCATACCGGCGCGGCTACCAGCTCATCACCCAGCAGACGCGCATGTCCGCCGACTACGAGCGCGAGATGCTCGGCAGCGCCAGCGCGCAGATCTGCGACGGCACGATCGTGTGCTGGCCGAGCCATGACACGGTGTCCGCGCTCGCGTCCGCGCATGGCCATCCCACGGTCGTGCTCGACGGATTCGGACTCGAAGGGCGGGCCGATTGCGTGTTCACCCCGTGTGTTGATGGCGCGAAGGCGGCGGTGCGGCATCTCGTTGCGGCCGGTGCGCGGCGCGTGCTCATTCTCGGTACGGTGTACCGCACTGCGGGTGCGCTGGCGAAAGCCGCGAACAGTGCCGAACTGCGTCTGCGGGGTGCGTGCGAGGCGCTGGCCGAAGCCGGACTGCCGTACGGGCCGGGTGATGTGGTGCCGTGTGGTTGGACCCGGCAGTCCGGATATGACACGATGGCGCGGATTCTGGCCGATGGCGGTGCAGGCGTCGATTCACTTGGGTTCGACGCGGTGTTCTGTATGGCGGACACGGTGGCGATCGGCGTGCTGAGGGCGTTGACCGATGCCGGCGTGCGCGTGCCCGACGATGTGATGGTGATGGGCTTCGACGGCGTGGAGGACGGACGATACACCAATCCCGGGCTGTCGAGCGTGCTGATCGATACCGCCGAGGTCGCGTCTGTCTGTCTGGACATGCTGGCGGAGCGGATCGCGGCTGGGGGCGGCCGGACGATGGGCGATGTGCCGGTGGCTTCCGCGGCTCCGCGCACGCGTATGCTCGCCTATCGTATCGTTGCGCGTGGCAGCGCCGAACGATGATATCGCCGGCCGCATCTGTCGATCGGACGAATTGACCTGCCCTAGGTTGCGCATTACTGGTTTGGAATGAAAGCAGGACTGTGCGGCGTGTTATTCAAACGTTTGAATATACAATGATGACGAACAAGGCCCCACAACGAGGAGGAGTGTCATGACCGCATACCACGTTTCTGCATCCGCGCCCGCCGCCGGCGCAGACGGCACCGAAGCCCATCCGTTCCATACCATCAACGAAGCCGCCGCCATCGCCCGCGCCGGCGACGAGATCGTCGTGCACGACGGCGTCTACCGCGAATCCGTCGACCCACAATATGGCGGTGAAAGCGCGGAGCATCGCATCGTCTACCGCGCGGCCGACGGCGAGCATCCCGTCATCAAGGGTTCCGAACGCGTCGACACATGGGAACGCGTCGAAGAATCCGCGGACGGCGCCGTGTGGAAGGCTGTGCTGCCGAACGCCATGTTCGGCGCGTTCAATCCGTACGTGCGCACGGTGTTCGGCGACTGGGTGATCGACGCCAGCTCGCACGCCCGCGCCGTTCGCGAAGGGCACGACAAGCTCGCGCTGGAAGCGTCCGCCGCCGCACAGGCCTCCGCCGTGTCCGAGTCCGGCACCCCCAAGTCGCCCGCCTGCCACCTCGGCTGCGTCTATCTCGACGGTCGTGCGCTCTACGAGGCGTTCAGCCGCGAGGAAGTCGCCCATCCGCGTCCGCGCACGGTCGGTTTCGACTGCGGCGCGTGGCGCAACGGCCCGGTCGCCGACACTGCCGCCGGCAACCCGAGTCTCACTACGCTCGTCTGGTACGCCGAAGTCACCGGCGACTCGCACACCGGCACCACTACCATCTGGGCCAACTTCCACGATGCGGATCCGAACGAGTCCCTCACCGAAATCAACGTGCGCGAAACCTGCTTCGCCCCGTCGCGCCCGCAGACCAACTACATCACCGTGCGCGGCTTCGAAATCGCCCAGGCCGCCACCCCGTGGGCCCCGCCCACCGCCGATCAGGTCGGCATGATCAACACGCACTGGTCGCGCGGCTGGATCATCGAGAACAACCACATCCACGACGCGAAGTGCTCCGCCGTCGCGCTCGGCAAGGAAGTCTCCACCGGAGACAACGACTGCACGCGCACCCGCCGCAAGTCCGGTTACCAGTACCAGATGGAGGCCGTGTTCAAGGCTCTGCGCTTCGGCTGGGCCAAGGGCGTCGTCGGCGGTCATCTCGTGCGGGGCAACCGCATCCACGATTGCGGCCAGACCGGCGTCGTCGGCCATATGGGCTGCGCGTTCAGCCGCATCGAGCACAACGAGATCTACAACGTTGCCACGCGCCGCGAGTTCTGGGGCCATGAGATCGGCGGCATCAAGTTCCACGCCGCGGTCGACACGGTCATCGCGAACAACAACATCCACGACTGCACGCTCGGCATGTGGCTCGACTGGCAGACGCAGGGCACGCACATCGACCGCAACGTGTTCTGGGCGAACACGCGCGACATCATGGTCGAAGTCAGCCACGGCCCGTACACGGTCAGCAACAACGTACTCGCCTCGCCAATCAGCCTCGACATCATCTCCGACGGCGGTGCATACGTGAACAACCTCATCGCCGGCACGATCCGGCTCGGCCGCGTCATGGACCGCTCCACGCCGTACCACTTCCCGCACACCACCGCGCCGGCCGGTTCCGCGTTCGTCTACGGCGGCGACGACCGGTTCGTCAACAACCTGTTCGTGAAGGCCGCCGGCACGCCCGCCGACGCCGACGAACAGACCGGTTGGCTGGCGGAGGGCCACGGCACGCGCGCGTACAATCTGCAGGCCGCGAAGGATCTGCCGCGCGTGCCGGGGGAGCGCGGCGAACGTCCGGCGACGCTTGCCGAGTACGAGTACTGGGCGGACGCGACGGTCGGCAACGGCGACGAGGAGGCGTTCCGCGAGGTGCCGCAGCCGGTGTTCGCGCGCGACAACACGTACGTCGGCGGCGCGCGGGAGCTGCTCGGCGAGACCGGTGCGATCGTGCGTGACGGTTCGTTTGCGGTTGACGTCGCGCAGGATGACGCCGATCGGTCGGTGCGAATGACCGTGCGGGCCGATGATGATGCGGCTGCCGCGGATGATACCGCCGTGTTCGGCACGGGCGCGATCGTGCGCACCGCCGACCTCGGCGAGCCGCGCATCGTGGAGGAACGCTTCGAGCATGCGGACGGCAACCCGTTCGTCTTCGACGCGGATCTTGTGGGGGATGCGCGTGCGGCGCAGTCCTCGCGCGGGCCGCTCGCCATGCTGCGCCTGAACGAGTCCGTCACTGTCTGGCGCTGATCGGCGCGATCGTCCGTATGTGTCTGTATGCGGTCGAGTTGCGGGATGGCATTTCACTGCGGGATGCCATCCCGCGATCGGGACAAACGGCTGGCAAGTGCCGGCGCATGATCAGCGCGTGGTGGATTCGCGTTGGATGAGACGGTAATCCGCGACCAGACGGCGGGGCGCGTGCGGCGCGGCATCGTCGGACGGATGATCGATTCGTGAGATGAGCAGATCAAGCGCCTTGCGGGCATAGTCGTCGTAGTCGATCGCGATCGTGCTGATCGACGGCGACGTGTACGCCGTCTCGCGAATCCCGTCGAACCCGATGATCGCCACGTCCGCCGGCACGCGCACGCCGCAATCCGCGAGCCCGCGCGCGGCACCCATCGCCATCACGTCGTTCAGGCAGAACAAGCCGTCGACCGGCAAGTTGCCATCCGCGCCCGTCCGTTGCGCAACCAGCCGGTGCGCGGCCTTGCGCGCCTCCTCGAAATCCCACGAACAGTCGATCGCCAAGCCCGGCTCGAACGTGATGCCGGCTTCGTCCAACGCCGCCAAAGCCCCGTGCAGCCGCTGCGTGCGGAACGCGGAATTGCCATCCTTCGCAAACACGACCGAACGCGCCTCGCCCGGCGCATCCGCGCGCACGCCGATGCCGAGAATCCCGATCCGCCGGCAGCCGGCCGCAATCAGGTGCCGCACCGCGTCACGCGCCCCCGTAAAACTCGGCGTCACCACCGCGTCGAACAGCGGCTCGTCCGAAAAATCCTCGCACCACACCATCGGTTTCGTACCGATATGCGACTTGATCTCCTCCGCCGATACCTTCGCCGGACTGAAGATCAGGCCGTCGCAGAACTGGCTTGTCGTGCGCTCCAACGTTTGCAGTTCGCCCTCGCGCGAATTGGCCGTCTCCTGAACGATCACGCGCAATCCACGCTCGCCGGCCTGCCGCGTGATCGCCGCCGCCAGACGCATCGGCTGCGCGGCCTCCAGCGCATACACCGCCACGCCGATCACCCCGTTGCGTCCGGCTTTCAGAATCCGCGCCGACAGGTTCGCCGTATATCCGAGCTCGCGCGCCGCCGCCCGCACCCGCTCGACCGTTTCGGCCTGGAAGCGCGTGTCCCCGCGCAGAATGTACGACACCGCCGACGCCGACACCCCGGCCCGTGCCGCCACATCACGCAACGTCGTCATGCTGCCTCCCCGCCGGATCGTTCCCGGCCGCGCTTCGTCCTGATTCAGTGCGGTCATGCCGCCGGATTCATCTTATGCCATCGCGCCGGCTGCGGTTTGAGGCTGTGTATGTGAGTGACCGGATGGTAGCGTGGGAAGGGACGTTGCGTGGATATGACGAAGGAGTACATATGACTGACAATGGGCGGTTGACCGCGGTTGTGCCGGACAAGGATGGACGGTTCGCGTGGGGCAACGGCGTGGTGTCGATGACGTTCGAGACGGCTGGCGACAAGCCGGTGCGGCTGAGCGGGTTGTCTGGCCGCGGCATGGGCGGGGGAGTCGGTGCTGCGGGTGCGGCTGTTCCGGCCGGCGACGATGCGGTTGTGGACGGCAACGCGGCTGCCGCGGGAGGCAACGCGGCCTCGCATGATGGCGGCACGGTCGTATTCCAGCGCGACCCGCGGCCGATCGTGGAGGTGCGTGCGGCGGCGACCGGTTCGCATGACAATCGTCAGCCATTGATCCTGACTGTGGCCGGCTCGAAGCTGCGGTTCGTGGGCGCTCGCGCGAGCGAGCCGGAATCCGGTTCGCGTGAGCCGTACCGGCTGGAGATCACGCAGTTTGCGTCGTACGAGAGCTTGAAGCCTGGCGGGCGTCCGATGGACAGCATCGATCCCGGTTCGGCGGCTTCTGCCGATGCGACGCTCGCCGGCGCGGACGGACAGGGGAGCACTGCCGAAACCTCCGGATCGCATGCCGACGGTCTTACCGTCACCTCCGTGTTCGAGGCCTATCCGGGCATTTCCGCGGTACGCGCATATACCGTCCTGCATTCGCCGCAAACGTTCCCAATCGAGTCGGCCTCGTCGTTGAACCTCACGTTGCCGATGGATGCGAACGGCGCGACCGTCGAATCGTCGCGCATCTTCTGGGGCGATGCCGCGTGGGCGGTCGAGAACGACTGGCACAGCGCGCCGTTGCGCAAGACCGCCGTGCGCGACCGCAACCAGATCATCAACCCCGGCGAATCCAGCTCGCGGTTCGTGCGCAGTTCGGCGTCCACATGGTCGACCGGACTGCACGAGCCTGCCGGCATCATCGAGGCCGACCGTGACGCGGCCGTCGCGCAGTCAACTGCTGCACACGTCGCAAACGTGAGCAATACGACCGATCCTGCGCACGTTACTGCTGACGGTCAGAACGCACACGTTGCCGCCGGCAACGCGACTTCCGCAGCCGGCGGCGCCGTCCCCGCGTTCTCCGTCATGTGGCAGATCGAGCACAACGGCCCGTGGGAGTGGGAGGTCGGCGAAAACGATCCCGGCCTGCACGTCGCCGCGTTCGGTCCGGAATACCAGGATCACCAGTGGTCCACGGACCTCGGCGATGGCAACGATTGCACCACCGTGCCAGTCTCGTTCTCGATCGCGTCCGGCGGCTGGCAGCAGGCGGTCGCCGAAATGACCCTGCAACGCCGCGCCCTGCGCGCCGCAAAGGCTGCGGAACTCGGCCGTTCCGCGCAATTCGAGCGCACGCAGGGGCTCGTCGTGTACAACGACTACATGAACACGCTGTTCGGCGACCCGCGCATCGAGAAGGAACTGCCGCTCATCGACGGCGCCGCGAAGGCCGGCGCGGACATTTTCTGCATCGACGCGGGCTGGTACGACAGCACCGACGGCGGCTGGTGGGACATGGTCGGCGAATGGCTGCCATCCACGAACCGTTTCGGCGAGGAGGGGCTGGCCGGACTGGCCGCGCGCATCCGCGAAGCGGGCATGGGACTCGGCCTGTGGCTCGAACCCGAAGTGATCGGCGTCAAGTCGCCGCTCGCCGCGACGCTGCCCGACGAGGCGTTCTTCACCCGCCACGGCGTGCGCGTGTGCGATTCCGGCCGTTACCTGCTCGACTTCCGCTCGCCGGCCGCGCGCGAGCACGTTACGCGCACCGTCGACCGGCTCATCGCCGACTTCGATGTGAAGTTCTTCAAGTTCGACTACAACACCATCCCCGGCGCGGGCACCGACCGCGACGCCGAATCGGTCGGATCCGGCCTGCTCGACCACTGCCGTACGTATCTTGACTGGCTCGACGACCTGCGCCGCCGTCACCCGGACGTGATGATCGAGAACTGTGGTTCCGGCGCGATGCGCGCGGATTACGCGCAGCTGAGCCGGCTCGACCTGCAGTCGACGTCCGACCAGTGCGATCCGCTGATCTACGCGGCGATCGCTGCCGGTGCGGGGCTCACGATCCTGCCCGAACAACAGGGCAACTGGGGATACGCGCAGCAGGAGATGGACGACGAGACGGCCGTGCTCACGTTGGCGGCCGGCGTGATGGGGCGCCTGTACCTGTCCGGGTTCATCAACCGGATGGACGACACGCGACTCGCGCTGGTACGCGACGCGGTGGCGTTGCAGCGGCGGATTCTTGCTCGTCAGGAGACGCTGGTGCCGTGGTGGCCGGCCGGGCTGCCCGATTTCGACGGCGATTGGCTGGTGGCCGGATTGCGACCGTATGCGCCGGTTGCTGCAAACGATGCCGACAACGAGGCGACTGCATACGTTACTGCATGGCGGCGTGCGGGGTCGTCGTCGATCGATCTGCCGCTCGAGGAAGGCCGCGAGATCACGCAGATCTTCCCGGCTCCGGTGACGGATACGGCTCGGGATGCCGGCGCTGCGATCGGTGACGCTGCGGAAGGAGCGACTGACGGTATAAACGGCGGCGCGGTCGCGAACCATGCGCCGAATGCCCGCCCGTGGACGATTGAACGGCTCGACCCGTCCACCGTGCGTCTGGCCGTATCCGATGCGACCAGGCCCTCCGCCCGCATCTTTGCCGTGCGGTGAATCCCTCGCCCGTGGGCTCATGCGACATCGTGCTGTCGCGTGATTCGTGAGCTATGATCCCAGAAACGTTGAGGCCCGGTTCGTGTGAACCGGGCCTCAACGCGAGAAAGGAGAAGAGAAGAAGAAGGTTTCAGTTGTCGCGGCTTGTTCGGCCGTGATTCCCATATAACCGCACGTTGCATAACGCAACGTGCGGTTTGTCTGAAAGTTATCTGGGAAATGAAGGTTGTACGGTTGCGTCCGTTTCCCATAGATGACTGGTCTCCTAGAGGAAAACGGACGCAGAAGACCGATTGGAGTCCGCTTCCCTCTAGAATGGTATTCCTTTTAGGAGGAAGCGGACGCTGGAGAGGCGGTTCGCGTCCGTTTCCCGTGAGGATCGGGTTCCTTCTGGAGAGAAGCGGACTCTGAGAGGGGCGTCCATTTCCTTCTGGGATGGTGCCCCTTCTAGGGGGAAACGGACTCCAAAAAGACGGTTGGCGTCCGTTCTCTCCCAGGAGAGCGTTCCCTCTGAGGAGAAGCGGACGCTGGAGAGGCAGTTTGCGTCCGCTTCCCGCTAGGATCGTGTTCCTATTAGAGGGAAACGGACGCTGAGGAGGATGAGCGCATCCCTAGGGGAGAGGAGCCGCGCCCAGATCGCGGGAATCACGCGGTGAACTCGACCGCGGCCCACGAGACGGCCGGCAGCGCGAAGCTCAGCGTGCCCGCATCCACCGTGGAAACGGGCAGCTCGCCCGGCGTCACGGCGGTCGGGTCCTCGGCCGTGTTCTGCATGTACGGGTTGTCGTCGTGCAGGATCTGCGCGCGCGTCACGGTCACGTCGCCCGCGCCGGCCAGCCCGTCGAGCGAGACGGTCACGTCATGCGCCGCGCCGAGATCACGGTTCACCGCGAGCAGCAGTCCGCGACGCGCCTCCGCATCCCACGTCACCACCGCGTCGATCGCCGCCACGTCACCGTACGACTTCGTCGCCACGGTCGGCGAGTCGATCGCCGGCACGTACACGTCTCCGCGAGCGTACGCGGCCGCCTCCGCGAACGGGTAGAAGATCGTCTGCTTCCACGCCGGACCGCCGTTCGGTTCGGCCATGATCGGCGCGATCACGTTGACCAGCTGCGCGCGCGACGCCGACCGCACACGATCGCAGTGTTTGAGCAGCGTGATCATCAGCGAACCCTCGACCACCGCGTCGGCCACGGTGTAGATGTCCTCGAGCAGGTGCGGCGCGACCGGCCATGTGCCGTGATGCAGTCCGTTCGCGGACTCCTTCTGCCACGCATCCTCCTGCTCGTTCCACGCATCGGAGTACCACACGCCCCACTCGTCGAACGACAGCGCGATGTCCTTGTCTCCGTTGTTCGCAGCCTTCGCGGCATCCGCCTGCTTGGCCACGGTGTTGATGAAATACGTCATGTCTTCGGCCGAAGCGAGGAAGTCCTGCAGCTCAACCGCGTCATGCGTGCGATGGCCGCGGTCCATGTAGTACGCGTGCGCGGACACGAAATCGAGGTTCCGGTACGCCTTGGTGAGCACCTTGCGCTCCCATTCGCCGAACGTGGGCATGTGCGCGTTCGACGATCCGCACGCCACGAGCTCGAGGCCGGATTCTGCCAGCTTCATCGCATGCGCCACGCGGTCGACCGCCGCCGCATACTCGTCCGGGCTCATGTGTCCGACCTGCCACGGGCCGTCCATCTCGTTGCCGATGCACCACATCTTCACGTCCATCGGCTCTTCGATGCCGTTCTTCACGCGCCGGTCGGCCAGTTCGGTGCCGGCCGTGCCGTTGACGTACTCGAGCTCCTCGAGCGCCGACTTGAGGCCGCGCGTGCCCATGTTCACGGCGAGCATGATCTCGGTGCCGGACTTCTGGCTCCAGCGGTAGAAGTCGTCGATGCCCATCTGGTTGGTTTCGGTGCAGTGCCAAGCGAGGTCGCGGCGCACCGGACGCTGGTCGCGCGGGCCAGTGCCGTCCTCCCAGTTGTAGTTGGAGACGAAATTGCCGCCGGGGTAGCGCACGCAGGTCACACCGAGTTCTTTGACGAGATCGAGCACATCCTGACGGAAACCGTTTTCGTCGGCGGTGGGGTGGTCGGGTTCGTAGATGCCGCCGTAGACGCAGCGGCCGAGGTGTTCGACGAACGAGCCGAACAGGCGGCGGGGAACGTCGGCGATCGGCTTGGTGCCGGCGAGACTGACGGTTGCGGCGTTGCGAGTGTTGGTTTCGTTACCCATGAATGTTGCTCCTTTGCGTGGGTTTGATCGATGATGGTAATCGTTATGCTTGCTTACTGCTGCTTGTTTCGCGATCGCCGTGTCATTTCGAGCGAGGCGCAGACGAGTCGAGAAATCTTTCGAGTGCATCAGCCATAAGAGATTTCTCCGCTCGCTGCGCTCGGTCGAAATGACACGTGTGTCATGCGGTGATTGGTGAAGCAGACGGCGGAGCATGGCGCCTAACGTGCCGGACCGGGAGCGACGTGAGGGGTTTGCCTCCTCGATCCGGTGTGACACGAGACGACCGTAACTCAACAGGATGATGACGTTGTTGTTGAGTTACGGCCGTCTCGCGGGGACGGGTCAGAGCTTGAACGCGGCCTCGACGGCGTCGTATTCGGCTGCGGTGATCGGCAGGATCGCGCCGTGACGCTTCTTCAGCCCGCCGAAGTCGATGTCGTCGGCCACGGCCCAGTCGTCCGGATCGTTGCTGGCGAGATTCGCCGAGCGGAACGGCAGGTAGCCCTTGGCCTCCGCGAACTGGTCGCACATCAGGCCGTACTTCATCTCGCGGCCGTTGATGGTCTTGACATCCGCGTCGTTGTAGCGGAACAGTTCCGGTCCCTCAAGGTAGTGCCACGAGTAGCGGCCGTTGCCGAGGATGCTGGTCAGCGAGCCGACGTACGACCATGCGTTCGGATCGTCGGTGCGCAGCACCTCGTAGGCGCTCGCGTACGGGTTGCGCGTGCGCTCGATCGTGATCTCGGAATCCTTGGACGCGCGGTACCACCAGCCGTCGTCGTCGCGCAGCATGGTCGAGTCGATCACGCTGTTCTTGCGGTCGATCCACTTGACCGGGTCGGAGAACGTGATGAGGTCCTTGCTGGTCGCGTAGTACATGTTCGTGCGGTCGCCGAGCTCGTTGTTAAGCGGGTTGCCCGGTTCGTCGGTGTTGGTCTTGGTGGCCCAGAACACGATCCACTGCTGCTTGTCCGGATCCCAGTTGGCCTCCGGCGCCCACGCCATGCCCGCGCCCGGGATCTTCGAGGCGACGTCGACGAGGCGCGGCTCGCTCCAGTGCACGAGGTCGGGGGAGTCCCAGATCACGAGGCCGGTGGAGCCGTTCGTGGTCGCGCCGTCGTGAGGGCCCCAGCCGCCGCGGTAGTGGATGGACAGGTCGGTGGCGACGATATGGAAACCGCCGTTCGGGTCGCGCGTGATGTGCGGGTCGCGCGTGCCCTTCTCGCCGCCGAGCCAGGTGAGTGCAGGCTTGCCGGCCGGGCGCAGATCGTGCCACTTGACGCCGTCGCGGCTCAGCGCGAAGTACAGCTGTTCGTCGGTCGGGGTCTTCTCGTCGCCGATGAAGTGAACGAAGAGATACGCCTCGGTCTTCGGAGTGGATTCGGTCATTGGTTACTCCTTTGTTGGGTTGGATGGTGGTTGCGTATGTTGGATGTGGGATTTGTTTGTCATGTCGACCGAGCGGAGCGGGCGGAGGCATCTTGCGTGACGGTTGGCGTCTGAAGATAGCTTCATTCGCTGCGTGTAATCGACATGACAACGTGTGCTACGTGGGGTGCCGACTAAACGGATCGGCCGCCTGTCGACTCGCGCGCGACGAGCTGGTAGCCGATCGTCGCGCGGGTCGGTGCGGTCGCGTCTTCGCTGCGGGCGCGTTCCTCGATTCGTCGTGTGATCATGTCGAGCGCGAACTGCGCGAGCTGGTCAAGATCGACCTGGATCGTGCTCAGCGTCGGCGTTGCGTACGAACCGAAGCTGGTGCCGTCGATGCCGATGACTTTCACGTCGTCCGGCACGCGGATGCCGCGATCGGCAAGGCCGCGGATCACGCCGAACGCGGCGTAATCGTTCGAGCAGAACACGCCATCGAACGCGGTGGCGGATCCGTCGCGTTTCAGGTCGGCTGCCGTGCCGCGGGATGTTTCATGTGAAACATTGGCGATGTTTTCACGTGAAACATTGGCGGTGTTTGCGACCCCATCACCGGCGGCGACGTGATCCGACTCGTTCGCCCGCGCGGCTAGGATCTCATCCGCAATACGGTGCCCGGCGTCGATGCCGTCTTCGCTGTTGTACCCGCAAAACGTCATCGACTCGTCATACGGCAGTCCCGCGTCAAGCAGTGCGCCGCTCGCCCCACGCAGTCGCAGGTCATAGGAATGCTCGGCGTGCGCGAGTTCGGCTCGCGGGATGTATCCTCCGCCAACGATCGCAATGTGCTTGCAGCCGCGTTCGATCAGATGCTGCACGGCGGCGCGTGCACCCTCCTCGTTCGGGAAGTTCACGGTGTCGACGCTCGGCGTTTCTTCGCAACCGTCGATGAGCACGAGCGGCCGGCCGGCGTTCATCTTGGCGAGCGGCAGGTTGGTGCCGAGGCCCGAAGCGTGGATGATCTCGCCGTCGAACAGCTGACCGGAGAACGGGTTGGCGGACATAGCCTGCTTGGCGGCGGCCGGCGAGTACTGGGTCTGCTCGACGAACGGAGTCAGGCCGCGTGCGGTGGTCTCGTTTGCCAACGATTGCACGAGTTTGGAGTAGAACGGCGAGTCGAATTCGTTGATGATGATGTGGATGATGTTGCTGCGGCCGGACTTGAGCATGCTGGCGGTCAGGTTAATGCGGTAGTCGAGCCGTTCGGCGGCCTCGATGACCTTCTGCCGGGTCGATTCCTTGACGCCGGGCTTGCCGTGCAGTGCGTTCGACGCGGTCATGGGGGAGACGCCGGCCGCTGCGGCCACATCACGCAGTGTCGTCTTGCCGTTGCCCATATCGCGTCTCCTTTGTGTACGTTTCCATGCGATCGCCAATAATCATATGTAACGGTATGCAAAAAATTGTAGTTTGTAAAATCATGAGTTTTGCGTTAAAAATCGTTGCAATATCAGGCGACTCGCCGGATGGGTCCGACTATTGTCGCGCTACAATCTTCGGATAAAATATGTACCGATACACAGAAATCATGCAGTGATCATCGCGAAAGCAGGTCAATATGGCATCACTTCCACAGGCATGGCGCCCGCCGATGGGCTGGAACAGCTGGGATTCGTACGGCACCACCGTCACCGAGGACGAGCTGCTCGCCAACGCCAAGTTCATGGCCGAACACCTCAAGTCCGCCGGCTGGGACACGCTCGTCATCGACATCGACTGGTACGACCCGACCGCGCGCGCCCACGGCTACAACGAGAACGCGCCGCTCATCCTCGACGAATACGGCCGTCAGCTGCCCGACCCGGTGCGCTTCCCGTCCGCTGCGAACGGTCGCGGATTCGCGCCGCTCGCCGCCGCCGTCCACGATCTCGGGCTCAAGCTCGGCGTGCACATGATGCGTGGCATTCCGCGGATCGCCGTCGACAAGAACCTGCCCGTATACGGCACCGAATACACCGCGCGCGACGTCGCCGACCTTGACCACGTATGCAAGTGGAACCCCGACAACTACGGTCTCAACCAGCAGCATCCCGGCGCGCAGGCTTGGTACGACGCGCAGCTTGACCTGTTCGCCTCGTGGGGACTCGACTTCCTCAAAGTCGACGACATGCAGACCCCGTTCCATTCCGACGAAATCGCCGCATACCATCGCGCGATCGCCAAGGCCGAAGCCAAGTACGGCCGTTCGATCGACCTGTCCCTGTCGCCCGGCGGCTGGGTGGCGACCTCGTACGTCGACTTCCTGCGCGAGAACGCGCAGATGTGGCGTATCTCCGACGATCTGTGGGACCGCTGGGAAGACATCTACCAGCAGTTCGCGCGGCTCGCGCGCTGGGCACCGTTCCAGACGACCGGTCATTGGGCCGACGCCGACATGGTGCCGTTCGGCCACATCGGGCTCAGGGCCGAGCGCGGCGACGACCGCCAGTCGCGACTGACGCTGGACGAGCAGAAGACGCTGCTCGCGCTGTGGTGCATGGGACGCTCGCCGCTCATGGTCGGAGGTGACCTGCCGACCAGCACCGACGACACGATCGCGTTGCTCGCCAACCCGGCGCTGCGCGAAGTGCTCGCCGGCTCGACCAACAACCGCGAAACCGTGCGCGAACGCATCTTCAAGCACTGGTGGGAGGACAATTCCTACCGCGGCGAATTCATCGTCTGGGCCGCCGACGCGGCCGACTGGGCCGACGGCACGCCGTCCGCGCACCGCGGCGGCCACTACGCGGCGCTGTTCTGGACCGGTTCCGACGACTTCGAAATCGGCGGCAACATCCAGCTGCAGTCCATCGTCGGTTTGGACGCTCGCGAAGACGGCTGGAAGCTCACCGACCTGTTCGCCGGCGCCCCGGGAGCCGCTGCGAACGTGCGCATCGAAGGCGAAGGCGCCGACCGCGTCATCACCGGCACTATCCCGGCGCATGGCGCTCTCTGGATCGCCCTCGACCCGATCGCCGCATAACGGAGCGTCCTGTGCACCGCTGCAGACTTGACGTATTGGTATACGCCTTCGTCTGCTGCGGCGCGCAGGTCGCACGCGTTATGCGACGATCGGCCTGCGCGTGGTCGTATCGAATGAATAACGGAGCGTTCTGTGCACCGCTGCGAACTCGACGTATTGATATACGCCTTCGTCTGCTGCGGCGCGCAGGCCGCACGCGTTATGCGACGATCGGTCTGCGCGTGGTCGTCGTATCGAATGAATAACGGAGCGTCCTGCACACCGCTGCGAACTTGACGTATTGACATACGTCTTCGTCTGCTGCGGCGTGCAGGCCGCACGCGTTATTTGAGAATCGGTTCTAGCGCGATTCGACAATGTGCGACAGGAGCCAGTGAGTGCGCTTTCCACATCCCCGTCACGCGGATTCGCCGACGATGAGGCGTCCGCGGGCGGTTTCGATGCGCGGGGCGCGCTGCTTGCCCGGATGCTTGATCTGGTCGATCAGCAAATCGACCGCCTTCGTGGCCATATCCGCGTAATCGACGCCCACGGTCGTCAGCGTCGGCACCGTGAACGGCTCGAGCACGCCGCTGTTGAAAATCCCGTCATGACCGAACACGGCCTTGTCATCGGGCACGCGCACGCCCTCCTCGTGCAGCCCACGAATCAGCCCGTACGCGATCAGATCGTTCATGCAATAGAACACGTCGTACCGGTCGACCGGCCGCGCACCGTCGTCGCCCGCCGCGCACAGCGCATGCGCCGCCTCGATGCCGCCCGCGACGCTCCAGTTGCATTCCACGAAGTCGCCGGTCTCGCCCAATCCGTTGCCGATCAGCGCGTCCATCACCGCGCGAATGCCGTCGTCACGTCCGCTGGTATCGGAATTCTCCGCACGCGCCGGCCGTCCGCCGACCACGCACGCATGCCGGTATCCGCGCCCGCACAGGTAGCCGAACGCGGTGCTCGCGCTGGAGCCGGCCGGTCCGCGCACGGTGTCGAACAGCGGTACGTCGGCCGGATAGTTGAGCAGTACGGTCGGATGATTGCCGAGCATGCCGCGCAGATGCTGGTCATCGACGTTGTTGACGTTCAAGATCAGCCCATCGCACAGCGTCGCGTTGATCTGCTTGAGCACGCTGGTTTCGGTGGTGGAGTTGTAGCCGGTCTGCTGGATGACGGTGCGCAGTCCGTGCTTGCTCGCCGCGCTGCACACCGCGCTCACCAGGTTCGTGTAGTACGGATGCAGGATGTCGGGCACCATGACCGCGATCGCGCCCGTGCTGCCCTTCTTCAAAAACCTCGCCGACAGATTGGCGGAATACCCGAGTTCGCGCGCCGCGGCGAGCACCTTCTCCTTGGTGGCCGGCTTGACGATGTCCTCGCCGCGCATCGCCGCGCCCGCCGTGCTCATTGACACGCCCGCCAGGGCCGCCACATCCTTGAGTGTCGCCATACCTCACCACTCGATCATCGTTGGAAATACGTCATTCCCGACTACTGTACCGCACGACGCGCACGCTGGTCGAATCGTTGCGATTTTCGGTTGATATTGTTGTGGAACGTCATGTTGCGCGGGATGATGACAGGACTGCTCGTCACGTTTTCTTGATTCCGGAAGCCTGCCGTGTCACGGTTGTCTGATTGATGCCGTGCTGTGCGACGGCGCAGGCCGCGGCATCGCATATCGTGACGGGTCACGCAGCGATCGCCGTGGATTCGCGTTCGATCAGACGGAAGCCGGCGGTGACGCGCTGGGGGAGCGTGACGGGGGAGTCGCCGAACTTGCGCAGCATCATCGCGACGGCGGTGGCCGCCATGCCCTCGTAGTCCAGTGCGATCGTGGTGAGCGTCGGCACGCTCCAGCCGCCTTGCGGCACGCCGTCGAATCCGGTGACGGCCACGTCCTGCGGCACGCGCAGTCCGTCGTCGGCCAGCCCGCGGAGCACGCCGAGCGCGATGTCGTCGTTCATGCAGCACACGCCGTCGTACCGTGTGCCCGATCTGGCCAGCGCGGCGAGCTGGTGCCCGAGTTCGATGCCGCCGTCCGGTCCCCAGTTGCAGTCGATCATCGTGCTGGTGCCGCGCAGACCCAGCTCGTCAAGCGCACGGATGGCCGCATCGATGCGTTCGTATCGTGCGCGGCTGCTGTTCTGCTCATTCTTGACGGCACGGTTGGCGACGTATGCGTCGCCGGTTGAGGTCGTGCGGTGTCGTCGACCGCCGCCGACCGGCGCGGCTCCGGCCACGCAGATATGCGTGCGGCCGCGCCCGGCCAGATGCCGGATGGCCTTGTCGATGCCGTTGCCGCTCGGCGCGTTCACCGTGTCGAACGTGATGTCGGCGCTGTAGTCCTCGAACAGTACGGTCGGGTGCCCCTGCGTGAGTTCGGCGATCTCGCGGTTGCTCACGCGCGCCGGCAGCATGAACAGTCCTTCGGAGAGCGTGTCCTCGGCCTGGGCGAGCACGCGGCGTTCCATCTGCTCGTCGAAATTGGTCTGCTGGATGACGAGCTGATAGCCGTTGCGTTCAACGCAGGTTTCCATCGCGCTGACGAGCCGGCTGTAAAACGGGATGGACACGGTGGGGATGGCGAGCGAGAGGATGCCGGTGCGGCCGGAACGCAGGGCGCGGGCCGAGACGTTCGCGGTGTAGTTGAGCTCCTGCGCGGCTTTGAGGACACGTTCGGCGGTGTTCGGACGGACGAAGTCGAGTCCGCGCAGCGCTCCGGACGCGGTGGACGGCGAGACGCCGGCTCTGGCTGCCACTTCCTTGAGGGTGACCATAGTTCTCTTCCCAGCCTTCGTGTGGTGCGGCGCACGGGACGGCGTGTGCCGCAGTGATCGTGCGATATTCGTACGCAACGATGCGGTTTGCGGCGATCATTGCCTGAAATATCCCACGATGACGGTGTTCGTGATCGAGCATACGATCGAATCGCTTCGATTATGTGCGGTGTCACTCGCGAGTATATCGCAGAATCGTAGCGATGCGGAAATGAGGCGTGTTGATAGGAGACGGCAGGTGCGGTCGTTGAAAAACGTTGGAATTTAGCGGTTGCCAGTTTTTTTCATTACAACACGCCGAACGATGTGTCTGGTTGACGGATCGCATCGAATCGATTTAGAATCGCAGCGTTGCGAGTTTGAAGATGGCCCGCAAGACAGTGTCCAACGGAAGACCGGATGTGCTGTACGGCTTCCTGCAAGGCACCGAATCTTCCGAACGCAGAGGTCGGAAGCAAGGAAAGGAAAAGGAAATGGCACGCAGAAGTGTTGTAACCAAGGCGCTCGCCGCCATCGCCGCCGTCGCGACGTTGGGATCGCTGGCCGCCTGCGGCAGCAGCGACAAGGCCGCCACCACCGAGGACGGCAAGCCAATCGTCACAATCCTGATCGTCAAGAACACCAACACCGACAAGGTCACCAACATGCAGTGGGCCAAGGACCTTGAAAAGGAAGCCGGCGTCAAGATCGAGTGGAAGGAAGTCTCCGACGATCAGTGGGGCCAGCAGAAGAACCCGTCCATGAGCGCCGGCGAAGTCGAGGACATCTCCCTGCGCGCGTTCAACCCCGACGACGCCGCCCAGTTCCCCGACCTGTTCGAGGACCTGAGCAAGGACATGGACAAGCTGCCTAACGTCAAGAAGTTCTTCGACGAGAAGCCCGATGCCAAGAAGCTCGTTGCCGACCCGGAGGGTCACATCTACAATCTGCCGTCCTCCCGCGGCAAGTCGTACTCCGGTTCCGGCCAGAACATGATGATCAACAAAACCTGGCTCGACAAGCTCGGCCTTGAGGTCCCGAAGACCTGGGACGAGTTCGAGAAGGTGCTCGAGGCGTTCAAGAACGACGATCCGAACGGCAACGGCCAGGCCGACGAGATCCCGATGAACATCCGCAAGCTCGACACCGGCGGCTTCGGCTGGTACAGCCCGATGCTGCTGCTCAACTCCACCGGCATCGTCACCGGCTTCAACAAGGGCCCGAGCGCGCAGGGCATCTACGTGCAAGGCGGCAAGGTCAAGAGCTTCCTCGTCTCCGACCAGTACAAGGAAGTCATCAAGTACTACCACGAGCTGATCTCCAAGGGCCTCATCCCGTCCGACTGGTCCACCAAGGCCGATGACGCCTACTACGCCGACCAGACCAACGACGGCAAGACCGCCAAGACCGGCGTGATCTTCGGCTGGTCGCTCGCCGACTTCGGCGACCTGCGCGACCAGTATGAGGCGATGCCGGTGCCGTCCGCA
Source organism: Bifidobacterium sp. SO1 (assembly GCF_018555335.1). Classification (NCBI taxonomy): domain Bacteria; kingdom Bacillati; phylum Actinomycetota; class Actinomycetes; order Bifidobacteriales; family Bifidobacteriaceae; genus Bifidobacterium; species Bifidobacterium sp. SO1. The sequence goes on from NZ_JAFEJR010000009.1 coordinate 53,672, forward strand.
CCGGGCGTTTCCGCCGACAAGACCGTCTGGGACGGCTCCTCCAACGAACTCGAAAACTACAAGTGCTCCGTCTCCGCGAACGCGAAGAACAAGGACGCCGCGCTCAAGGTCGTCAACCTGCTGTACTCCGAGAAGTACTCCGTGCAGCAGTTCGCCGGCTCCTTCGACGACACCCTCACCGACAACGGCGACCATACCTACACCGAGGACTCCGACAAAATGTCCGATCTGATCGCCGACAACAAGATGCCGGTGCTCGCCGACCGTCTCGCCGGCTGGATTCCGGACAATGTGACTATCAATGGCGATGACAACGCCGACGATATTCAGGAAGTCAACAAGGTGTTCGAGGAGCAGCGCTCGCACTTCGACCCGGTCAAGGACTACATGCCCGACTACGTGCGCGCCGACGCGACCGACTCCACCACGATCTCGAACAACAACACGCAGATCATGAACACCGCAATCCAGAAGGCCGCGCAGTGGATGGCCGACGGCGGCATCGACGGCGAGTGGGGCGACTACGTCAAGCAGCTCGAGAGCCTCGGCCTGAACGACAACGTCAAGCTCTGGCAGAAGTGGTACGACACCTACACCAAGTGACCTGACCGACCAGACCTCATTCATGTCGACAGGGTGAAGCCTTCCACTGATTGTCATTTCGAGCGGAGCGAAGCGTAGTCGAGAAATCTATCGAGGCGATACGGCTCGTAAGATTTCTCCGCTCGCTTCGCTCGGTCGAAATGACACTGTGAACGTTAGGTTTCGCTCGGTCGGAATGACACTGTGAATCTGGTATTTCGCTCGGTCGAAATGACATCTTGAACCCATCCAAAAAAAGAAAGCAACAACAATGTCTGCATCTCGTAAGACTGCGGCGACTACGGCTGCAGTAAACAGCGGCGGCACGGCAGCCGTCGTCGACAACATCGAAGCCGCAAAGCACGCACCTCTGGGAGTCAAGCTCACCCGTCACTTCAAGCGTTACGGCGCGCTGTGGCTCATGAGCCTTCCCGCAATGGCGTTCGTGGCCCTCTTCGCCTACGTGCCGATGTACGGCCTGCGCCTCGCCTTCTACAACTTCAACCCCAGCAAGGGCCTCATGGGCGGCACGTTCGCCGGCATGAAATACTTCAACCAGTTCTTCAAGTCCGGCATGTTCGTGCAGATCCTCACCAACACGCTGCGCATCTCCCTGTGGACGCTGGTCATGGGCTTCATCGCGCCGATCATCCTCGCGCTGCTCATCAACCAGATCGGTTCGGTCAAGATCAAGTCGTTCGTGCAGACCGTCACCTATCTGCCGCACTTCATCTCCACCGTCGTCATCGTCACGATGATCAACATCTTCCTCGCACCGAACACCGGTCTGCTCGGCCGGTTCTTCCCGAACTCGAACCTGCTCGCCAAACCGAACCTGTTCACGCCGATCTACTGGATCACCGAGGTCTGGCAGCACATGGGATGGAACTGCATCATCTACCTCGCCGCGCTCTCCAGTGTCGACCTCGCGCTGTACGAGGCCGCCAAAATCGACGGCGCCGGCCGACTGCAGCTCATCCGCTACGTCGACATCCCGACCATCATGCCGACCGTCGGCATCATGCTCATCATGAACATGGGCAACGTGCTCAACGTCGGATTCGAGAAGGTCTTCCTCATGCAGAACTCGATGAACCTGTCCGCGTCCGAAGTCATCTCGACATACACGTACCGCATCGGTATTCTCGGCAACCAGTTCAGTTACGCAACGGCCATCGGCCTGTTCAATACGTTGGTCAACTTCTTCTTCCTCGTGCTCGCCAACTTCATCTCGAAGAAGGCGTCCGACACGAGCATCTTCTAGCCCGGGCGTGACGGAAAGGTAAGGCAAATCATGACTAGTGCAACCGTGCAGCCGTCGCTCGCGCCGAAGACGAGCGCCGAGGACATCCCATGGAATCCGAAGGTCCGGCAGGCTCGGACCGTGTCCGACTGGATCACCGACATCGTGATCTGGGTGGTCCTGGCGTTGGTCGTCGTCGCGGTCATCTATCCGATCTGGTTCGTGATCATCGCGTCCGTGTCGAACCAGACGGCCGTGAACCAGGGGCGGGTGACGATGTGGCCTGTCGGATTCAGTTTCGGCGGGTACGCGAAGGTGTTCGCCGACTCGCGTATCTGGATGGGCTACTGGAACACGATCGTGTACTCGGTAGTCGGCACCGCGCTCAACATGCTCGTGACGATCCCGGTGTCGTTCGCGCTCTCGCGGCGCGAGTTCAAGCCGCGGCGCATCATCCTGTTCCTGTTCACGTTCACGATGTTCTTCTCCGGCGGTCTGATCCCGAACTACCTGCTGTTCAAGCAGCTGGGGCTGCTTGACAACTGGCTGGTGTTCATCCTGCCGGGCGCGGTGTCGGTGTGGAACGTGATCATCGCGCGCTCGTTCTTCGAGTCCTCGATTCCGGAGGAGCTGCACGACGCGTCGCAGATCGACGGCCTCGGGTACTGGGGTTACTTCCTCAAGATCGTGATCCCGCTGTCGTCCGCGATCATCGCGGTGCTGGCGCTGTACTACTTCGTGGGCCACTGGAACGACTTCTTCACGGGCCTCGTGTACATCCGCGACACCGAAAAGCTGCCGTTGCAGAACGTGCTGCGTTCGATCCTGCTCGCCAATCAGACCGGCATCACCGGCGCGCAGTCAGATGGCATGAGTCTGATCCAGCAGCGCGAATTCGCCAACCAGATCAAGTACGGCGTGATCATCGTCTCCACCCTCCCGCTGCTCGTGCTCTACCCGTTCCTCCAGAAGTACTTCAACAAGGGCGTCATGATCGGAGCGGTCAAGGGCTGATCCGTTAAGCGGACAGTCCTGTGGACTGTCCGTAGGATCAGCCTGAGCGAGCCGATAGGCGAGCGAAGGTCGGATTGAGTCCTCGCGCAGCGAGGTCCGTTGTTGCAGGGGCCGAAGGCGATCCGTTAAGCGGGAAGCCCGGTGGACTTCCCGTAACGTCAGCCTGAGCCGAGTCAGCCAAGATTGTCATTTCGAGCGAGGCGTAGCCGAGTCGAGAAATCTTTGAAGGCGGTGTGCTTTGAAAGATTTCTCCGCTCGCGGCGCTCGGTCGAAATGACAAAGGACGGATCTGCTTGGTCGGATTGAGTCCGAGCGCAGCGAGGTTCGCTGTGCGGGGCTGGTCGTAGATCAGCCCTTGAGGAAAGCCCGGTGTGCTTTCCGAAGGTTCCGCCGTCGCCCACCCAGTCGTCAATTGGCATACGATACGGTATATATCTCGCGATAAAGTCTGTCATGAGGTATACGACGAACCGTAAGCCTGCCGATCATCGCAGTCGTGCCGATCGGTTCCGACTCCCAAGTCATCAACCACTTACCATCAACCAATCCAAAGGAACCCAATCATGGCAACACTTCACGGCGTGCAGCTGTTCCGCGACACGGACGGCAACGTCGCCCAGCTCCACGGCATCGGCGTGCAGCGATTCGGCGACCGCTGGTACGCGTACGGCGAGATCAAGAATCACGGCAACCTCTTCCAGGGCGTCGCCTGCTACTCCACCACGGATTTCGCAACGTGGCGAAACGAGGGCACGGTACTGCCGGTCGGCGACGAGGATTCGATCATCGGCCCGAAGCGCATCGTCGAACGCCCGAAGGTCATGCGTCGCCCGTCCGACGGCAAGTACGTCATGTACCTGCACGTCGACGGCGAAAACAACTACTCGTACGCGCACATCGGCACCGCGATCTCCGACTCGCCGACCGGTCCGTTCGAGTTCCTCGCAACGTTCCAGTTCCGCGGCTACGAGTCGCGCGACATCGGCGTGTTCCAGGACGAGGACGGCACCGGCTACATCCTGAGCGAGGACCGCCCGCACGGCACGCACATCTACCGCCTGTCCGAGGACTACCTGAGCGTGGTCGAGGACGTGGTCTGCCTCAAGGGCACCAACTACTGGGCAGGCTACGAGTCGCCGATCATGGTCAAGCGCGACGGCGTCTACTACTGGTTTGGCTCGCAGCTGACCGGCTGGGACTGCAACGACAACATGTACGCGACCGCGACCGACCTGCACGGCCCGTGGAGCGAGTGGAAGCCGTTCACGCCGGCCGGTTCGCGCACGTTCGACTCGCAGTGCGACATCATCGTGCCGCTCGACGGTGTGGCTGCCGGCGGCGACGACTATCACGCGAGCCGGTTCCTGTACGTCGGCGACCGTTGGCATAACAAGGATCTCGGCAACTCCGAGCTCGTCACACTGCCGATCGAGATCGGTGACGGCGAGGCGCTGCTCGAATGGCACGACGAGTGGGACAACGGCCTGTGATGTGATGCGGGCCGCGCGTTCGGTCGATGCAGTGGTCATTGAATAATCGTCGGCGGGTTGGCCAGTCGCTCCGGACGGCCCGCCGGCTCAATGGCGGCGTATGCGTGGGTTTTCCTTTCTTTTTCCTGCGTGTGCGTCGCCGTTTTGCATATATGTGCGTATATTCGCATATATTGGAAGACGGTATGCACGGCATACCGGAATCGGGGGAATCATGGATTGCAACGGCAAGGTGCTGTACGCGTTCGGCGACAGCATCATCGAGGGGCACACGTATCCGCAGCGTTCGTGTGCGAACGTTGTCGCCGAAGCCGAGGGGATGCGTCTGTTCAAGTTCGCTCGCAACGGTGCGGCTATACTGCCGCGGCCGATGACGCGGCCTGACTTGGGCGGCCAGATCATCGACCAGTGTGACGAGGTTCCGGCCGGTACGCCCGCGCCCGACGTGATCCTGTTCGACGGCGGCACGAACGACGGTCATCTGGATCGGATCATGGACCGGCTCGGCGAAGTGATCGATGGTTTTGATGTGCCATCATTCGACCGCGGCACGTTTGCCGGCTGTTTTGAGGCGACGATCGCGGAATGCCGTCGTCGTTGGCCGTCTGCGAAGATCGTGTACGTGGCGACCGCAAGACTTGCGAACGTTGACATGACGATCCAGTCGGCTCTGTATGCGATCGAGCTGGAGGCATGCCGCAAGTGGGGTGTGGGCGTTGCCAACGTATTCGACGACGCCGATCTCGACCCGCACCGCGATGCCGATCGTGTCGCGTATTCCTTCGATCGCAACGGTTCCGACGGTTTGCCCGGCACCCCGCAGACCGTCACCTACGAGCACCCCGAAAGCCAGCCCAGCGGCACCCATCCGAATCTGGTCGCCGTCGAACGCTTCTACGCCCCCATCATCCGCCGCGCCCTGCGCTTGCTGTAGCGGGCAAGCCGTCACGCGTTTGGCGGCCTATTGCTTTGCCGTGTACACTGACGCGCTCCGCCCTTGTCGGGCGTTCTTATTCTTGGCTCCCTCGGTTGAGGGAGCTGGCCGCGAAGCGGACTGAGGGAGCGTCGAACCCATCACATTAAGCCCCGACACAGCACCAGTCCGATGCTGTCTCATCGAGTCGATAATGTCTCAGTGCAACTATTTTGGGCTGAAGCCGTTCTTTTCCGGAAATAGTTGCGCGTTATTCGTCGTGTATGGGTGGCGCTTGCGGCAATGGTATTCACTGGATGGATTGTCGGCTTGGTTTTTCCATCCCGTGCGCACACGATTTCTCGCTCGATGACATGGTCGGGTGGTTTTTCGTCCAGCGCGCAGCAAATGACAGTGATTCGGCGTTTTCGATTTGTGTGTGTCCGCGAAATCGTATAGAATCGCAGCGTTGCGATTTTTATGCGATACGACGACGTGCAGAAGCGTCGATGCTTCATGAAGAAAGGACTGGCGTATGTACTCGCTAGGCAAGAATTCCCCGGAAATCCCGGCATATGCGGACACCAGGTCCATGGTCTCGGAACTGGGTGCTCCCGGAGACGTAACGATTCGATTTTCGTCCGATCCGGCCGGCATGAACTGGCTGCGCGACGATCATCCGTACGCCGCGGTCAGCACCCCGGACGGCATCCAGTCGTCCGTCCACATGCTGCGCGACGGCGACACCATCGTCACCACGGTCCTGCTCGGCAACGCCACGAGCAAGCCGATCACCACCGCGGTCGGCGACATCGGCATCACCCTGCCGCTCGAGGACCGCTATTTCGACGAGACCGACGACTACTCGATCGACCGCCACTGCAACGTCCACCTGTTCTGCGGCGGCGCCTGCAGCTGGGCACTCGCCCTGCGCATGAGCGGCAACGCCCCGCACCTCGGCCTGATCCTCACGGAAGGCGCGCTCGCCGACTACAGCACGAGCCGAGACTTCGTCCACTACAGCAACGACCGCGGCTGCTTCGTCCTGCACCCCGAGGCGATGGAATTCGCGCCCGGCCAGACCCGCACGATCTCATGGACGATCTTCCCGTGCGATTCACGCGAGGATTTCTTCCAGCAGGCCGCCGAACGCAGCGCGTTCATCGACGCCCGCTGGAACACGTACGTCGCGTTCCCCGGCCAGACCGCTGTCCTGCACATCCGCCCGTCGTTCCAGCCCGGTCAGGATGACGCCGTCACCGTCAACGGCATCCCCGCCGCCCCCGAACCGGACGGCTCGTACACCTTCGCCTTCACCCCGTCCGACGACGACCCGTACACCCACGACGAATACCGCGACCGCACCGGCGAGCACACCTTCACCGTCCGCGTCGGCGACCGCACCGTGCGCACGCGACTGTTCGTCTCCGCCCCGCTCGACGAACTCATCGCCCAGCGCGTGCGCTTCATCGCCCGCAAACAGCAGTACCGCGGCCAGAACGAGCACCTGATCGGCGCGTACCTGCCGTACGACAACGAGGATCGCCGCCAGTACTATTACGCCGGCGACGACAAGGGCAACGTGGTCAACGACTACAACGCCGGCCGCGAACGCGTCGGCATGGGCTTGCTGATCGCCGCGTATCTGCGCGAACTGGATCGCGGCATCGTCACGGACGAGAACGGCGACCTGCTGGCCGACGTATCGATGGCGTTGTCCGGCGCGATGCCGGGCGGCGAATGGAAACCGCTGCGCGACGAACTGTCCGACAGTCTGCGTGACTACCGCACGTTCGTCGAACGTGAGCTGGTCGATGCCGAAACTGGCGAGGTGTTCAACGACGCGCCGCGCGACAACACGGTCACGCGACTGTACAACGCGCCGTGGTTCGCACGGCTGTACGTCGAGTTCTACAAGTTCGGCGGCGATGTGGAGGACCTACGCGTCGCATGCCGCATCATCCGCTGGTTCTACGCGGGCGGCGGCAGCCGGTTCTACCCGATCGAACTGCCGATCCTCGCGCTCAGCCGTGCGCTCGAACAGGCCGGAGAGTTCGGTCTGCGCGACGAGATGCGCGACCTGTTCGTCGACCATGCACGAACGTTGGCGGAACTCGGGCTGCACTATCCGAAGCATGAGGTCAACTACGAGCAGTCGATCGTGGCGCCGGCCGCGAGCGTGATCCTGCAGACGGCCGCGCTGACCGGCGACCGGGACCTGCTGCGGGCCGGATTCGAGCAGTTGCGCGTGCTCGACCAGTTCAACGGATGCCAGCCGGACGCGCACATGAACGAGGTCGCGATCCGTCACTGGGACGGTTTCTGGTTTGGCAAACGTAAGCAGTACGGCGACACGTTCCCGCATTACTGGAGCGGACTGACCGCCGACGTGTTCGATCTGGCGGCCGATCTCATGGACGACGAGGATGCGGCCGAGACGCTGCGTCGCCGTGCGGCCGCGTCGCGTCGCGCGCTGTTGCAGCTGTTCTTCCCGGACGGCACCGCGTCGTGCGCGTACGTGTTCCCGTTCTCGGTGAACGGCGAGCGAACGCATTTTGCCGATCCGATGGCGAACGACCAGGACTGGGCGCTGTATTTCATCGTTCGGCATATGCTGGACGCGGAGTGAATACGTTGGCGGCCGCGTGCGGGGCCTTGTGACGGATGTCTGGCGGATATCCGCCACAAGGTCGGCAGGCGGTCGCCGTCATACGTGACGCATCGCAATGATGTACTGCGGTGACGTAGACGACAGACATAACAAGGGAGTTTTCAATCATGACCGGAACATCATCAACCCAATCATCGGCCGCATCAACCCAGCCGACGTTCGCCGAGCGTCTCGCCTCCCGCGGCAGCATGCTCTACGGCGGCGACTACAACCCCGAGCAATGGCCCGAATCCGTCTGGCACGACGACATGCGGCTGTTCAAGGAAGCCGGCATCAACGAGGTCACCCTCAACGTCTTCTCGTGGGCGCAGCTGCAGCCCAGCGAAGACGAATACGACTTCAGCAAACTCGACCGCATCGTGCGCACCGTCTCCGACGCCGGCATGTCGATCGTCATGGCCACGTCCACCGGCGCGCTACCGGCGTGGATGAGCCTGCGCCACCCCGACGTCAACCGCGTCGACGAGCGCGGCCGCAAGATGCGCCACCGCGAACGCCACAACGCATGCATCAACAGTCCGACCTTCCGCAAGTACTCCGCGGCGCTCGCCGGCAAACTCGCCGAACGCTACGGGCGACTGCCCAACCTCGTCGCGTGGCACGTCGGCAACGAGTACGGCGGCATGTGCTGGTGCGACACGTGCGCGGTCAAGTTCCGCGAATGGCTGCGCGCACGCTACGGCACGATCGAGGCCGTGAACGAGGCGTGGAACTCGGCGTTCTGGAGCCACACCTATCACAGCTTCGACGAAATCTTCCCGCCGAACGAGCTCGGCGACACGACCAGCTGGGGCGGCAAGGCGATCCTCGGCGGGTTTTCGCTCGACTACCAGCGTTTCTACGGCGAGTGCGTGCTCGAGTCGTACAACGAGGAGAAGGCCGCGATCCGCGAGTTCGACCCGGTCAATCCGGTCACGACGAACATGATGGGAACATACCCGACGTACGACTACTTCCGCTGGCGGGCGGGCGCGAATCCGGCGGACGGGACGGTCGGTGACGCGGCTGTTGCGTCCGACGATGCGACTGCCGCGCCCGCGCCGACAGCACCGACCGCCGGCGGCGTGGATGTCGTCTCGTGGGACTCCTACCCGCGCCCCGACACCGACCCCGCGAACGTCGCGTTCTGCCACGAGCTCATGCGCGGCGTGGGCGGCGGTAAGCCGTTCATGCTCATGGAGCAGACCCCGAGCCGGCAGAACTGGATGGCGTACAACACGCAGAAGCGCCCCGGCCAGATGCGCGAGCTGAGCTGGCAGGCCGTCGCGCACGGCGCCGACACCGTGCAGTTCTTCCAGTTGCGGCAGAACCGGTCCGGCTGTGAGAAGTTCCACGGCGCGCTCATCAGTTCCGACGGCACCGACCGCACACGCGCGTTCCGCGAATGCGCCGAGCTGGGAGCCGAGCTGGGGCGAGTCTCCGGCCGTATCCTCGGCAGTCGCGTCGCGCCGGCGAAGGTCGCGCTGGTCTTCGACTGGCAGTCGCGCTGGGCGATCGGCATGTCCGCCGGCCCGACGATCTCGATGGATTACGTGGCCGAAGTGCAGCGTTGGTATCGCGAACTGCACCGCCGCAACATCCAGGTCGACATCGTCGGACCGTACGATTCGTACGATGCGTACGATCTCGTGCTCGCGCCGTGCCTGTACATGATGCGCGCGGATCTGGTCGAGCGGTTGCGCGGATTCGTGGCCGGCGGCGGACGACTGCTGCTGACCGCGCTGAGCGCCCTGACCGACGAGCACGACAGCCTGTACCAGGGCGAGATCCCGGTGCCGCTGCGCGATTTGACCGGCGTGTGGGTCGAGGAGACGGACGCGCTCGACCCGAGCGAGCACGTGGTGCCGCTGCGGTTCGCGGATGATACGGATCTGGCCACGCCCGCGGACTATACTGAGGATTCTTCCGTCATTGCAGATAGTGCGAACGACGCAGCGGCCCCTCACGGCCGCGTGCTGTTCGACGTGCTTGAGGCCGATGAAGGCACAGCGGTACTCGCCACCTATGGCAGCGAATACTATGTTGGTACGCCCGCCTTCACGTTCCGCCCGAGTACGGGCAATGGCGGTGTGTTCTATGCGGCCACGTTCCCGGACGATGCGGCCATGCCGCGATTCGTGGACGCGCTGCTCGCCGGCACCGGCATCACGGGTCTCACCGATGCGCCGCTGGTCGGCACTGTTGAACGGTCCGCGATCGCGCAGGATGCCACGGTGCGATCCGATCTGCGCACGGTTGATCTCGAAGTCACGCGTCGCATCGCGGCCGACGGTACCACGTTCACGTTCGTGCTCAATCCCGTGAATGCACCCGTTGCCGTCGACCTGCCGGCCGCGCTCGCCGGCCGCGATCTGCTGACCGACACGACCGTCACCCCCGGCCACCGCGTCCTGCCTCCGTTCGCGGTGCTCGTCATCGAATCGAAATAAGGAAAAGGAGCGTGCCACTATGCCGGTGGTGCTGAACGGACGTTCCGCAGTCCGTTGGAATGATGCGGAAGACGAGACTGTACCGGAGCCGGTCGCGTATGCGATCGAAGATCTGACGCATGACCTGGGTGTCGCGTTTGCGGGAGATGGCAGTACGGACGACGCGGACGACACAGACGGCGCGACGATCAGCGTGCGTTACGACCGCACGCTGGCTGAGGAGCAGTATCGCGTGACCGTCGACCCGTCCGCGAACGCGGTGATTGTTGCCGGTGCGGACGATCTCGGCTGCATCTACGGCCTGTACGCGATCAGCCGCGAATGGCTCGGCTTCGAGGACTTCTGGTTCTGGAACGACCAACGCCCGGCGCCGCGCCGCTCGCTCGAACTGCCCGATGCCGCGCGGCTCGACTCGCATCCCGCCGCCGTGCGCTACCGCGGCTGGTTCGTCAACGACGAGGTGCTCATCGTCGCGTGGAACATCCGCAACGACAACGAACTGACGTGGCGCATGATCTTCTCGACGCTCCTGCGCTGCGGCGGCAACCTCGTCATCCCCGGCTCCGGCCAGAACATGGCCCCGCACTGGGATCTCGCGCACCGCATGGGCCTGTACGTCAACCAGCACCACGCCACGCCGCTCGGCTCGCGCCTGTTCTCCGAAGCCTACCCCGGTCTCAAGCCGCGCTGGCCGGAGGATCGCGACAAATACGAGGCGCTGTGGCGCGAGGCGATCGCGCAGCGTTGCGGCGCTGCAACGGCCGACGGGGCGGCCAAGCGCGGCGATCCGAAGGTCGTGTGGACGCTCGGCTTCCGCGGCAGCTGCGACGGCCCGTTCTGGACCGACGACCCGCGGTACACGACCGACGAGGAACGCGGCCGCGTGCTGTCCGAAGCGATCAAAGCCGAATACGATCTCGTCCGCGCCGCCGATCCGAACGCGCCGGTGAGCACGTATCTGTATTCCGAATCGCTCGAACTGTACCGCAAGGGACTGCTGCACTTCCCCGACGACGTGATCAAGATCTGGTCCGACAACGGTTACGGCCGCATGATGGTGCGCCGCAACGGCAACTGGGACCCGCGCGAGCCGGCCATGCCCGACGCCCCCGATCCCGGCGAAAACGGCATTTACTATCACGCGTCGTTCTTCGACCTGCAGGCCGCCAACCACATCACCCAGATGCCCGAGTCGGCCGACGACATCACGCGCGAACTCGAAACCGTGATCGCGAACGGCGGCGACTCGCTGTGGGTCGTCAACTGCTCGAACGTCAAGCCGCACGCCTTCACGCTCGACCTCATCGCCCGCCTGTGGCGCGACGGTTCGCTCGCATCGCAGCCGGCCTCTGCCGAGTCGTCCGTGCCTGTCGTGTCGGCTGCAACACAGCCGTCATTTCCTGTCATTTCGACCGAGGCGAAGCCGAGCGGAGAAATCTCTTCCCCCGCCGCTCCCTCACAAGATGTCTCGACTGCGCTGCGCTCCGCTCGACATGACACAAAGCAACCGGCCGATCCGCATGCGCAGGTCGACGCGTTCCTGCTTAACTACTGCCGCCGCTACTACGGCGAGGCATTCGCGCCGGCCGTGGCCAAACTGTTCCGCGCATACTGGGATGCGGCCGCGAGCTTCGGCGGCGAGTGGGACCAGAAGTGCGGCGAGCAGCTGTACACGTACATTCCGCGCATGATGATCACGCACTATCTGTCCGGAAGTCGCGACGAGGAAGACGATCTCAAGTGGCTGGTACGTGGGGACTTCGTCGCGCAGATCGCATGGGTCAAGCGGCTGTGCGCCAACGCCCTGCCGCGGTACGAACGGCTTGTGCGCGACTGCGAACGAGCAGCGCTCGACGCGGAGGATGCGGAGATTGCGACGGCCTGTACGTGCGGTGACGCAGCGTCGGATGGTCTGCATACGTCGGCTGCCGATTGCGCAGACCCGACGTTGCGGCAATCCACCGGCACCCGCGCCGCCCGACTCATCCGCGACACGATCGGCCTGCAATCGACCGTCTACCGCGAATGCGTTGCCGGCACCCTGCTCGTCTGCGACGCGCTCGAACAGGCGCTCGCCGGCGACTTCAAGCACGCGTTCTACCACGCCGGACTCGCCCGAGAACGCTTCCAGGCCGGCGACGCGGCGATGCGCGCCCGCGAACACGGCGTCTGGCAGGGCTTCTGGGCGAACGACTGCCTTGCGGACGTGAAGTTCTCCGGGCAGGTGTGCGCCACGCTCATGTCCTACCTGCGCAACCGCGGCGACGGCCCGCACTACGTCGGCTGGAAGCATGAGTTCTGCTACTCCGAGCAGTGGCGTGACGTGATCGTCGTGCTCAACATGGAGAACCACGAGTCCGACGACGAGATCTTCCAGGCCATGAAGCGCGCGTGGCAGCGGTGATCTGTATCGGTACGGAAAAATATCGGTGATCGATGATCGTGTGGAAAGCGTGAAAAACGTTGCGATAGTGCGGGACTCACCGAGCTGATTGCGCGGTTGTGGATTGTGTTTCGATCGGTAATATATGTAACGGTACATATATGACCGACAAGTGGACGGCGATGTCATGCTGTGTGTCGCCGCCGACCGACGAAACGTAAGGGGTTTGACATGACCGACAAGCTCGTCGCGACGCTCGACAAGGCCGGGGTGCGCAAGATCAGCACCGACCTGTGGGGCATCTTCTTCGAGGACATCAGCTATTCGGGCGACGGCGGCCTGAACAGCGAGCTCGTGCAGAACGGCGCGTTCGAATACAACCGCGCGGACAGCCAGGACTGGAGCAACTACACCGCATGGCGCAAGATCGTGCCGGCCGGTTCGTTCGCCGCGTTCGCAGTGGGGGAGAAGGCCCCGGTCGCGATCGAGAACCCGCACTACGCGACCGCCGAGATCGGTTCGGTCGACGGCGGCTCGCCCGCGCTCGAGAACCTCGGCTTCGACGGCATGGTGTTCCGCGCCGGCGAAACCTACCACTTCTCCGTCTGGACGCGCGTCCACGGCAAGGAACTGCCGCTGACCGTGACTTTGCGCGGCGATCACGGTGAGACGCTTGCCGAAGCGAACCTCGTCGCCCCCGAATCCTACGCGTGCGGCGACTGGTCGTGGCTTCAGGCATCTTTGACTATTCCGGCTCAGGAAGGCGAGGGGTGTACGCTCCCTCAGTCACAGCCTACGGCTGTGCCAGCTCCCTCAGCCGAGGGAGCCGAGAATGAAGACCACCCCATCGTCGCCACGCAGGGCACGCTGCGCATCGCCTTCGACCAGCCCGGCACCATCGACATCGACTTCGTCTCCTGCGAGCCGCAGACCACCTATCAGGGCCTCGAGCACTTCCGTCCGGACCTTGTCAAGGCGCTCGCCGACCTGCATCCGCGCTTCATGCGCTTCCCGGGCGGCTGCATCACGCACGGCCTCGGCATGAGCAACATGTACCGCTGGAACACCACCATCGGCGACGTGGAGCACCGCCCGCACAACTTCAACGTGTGGGGCTACCACCAGTCGTTCCGCATCGGCTTCTACGAGTACTTCCGCCTGTGCGAGACCATCGGCGCCAAGCCGCTGCCCGTGCTGCCGGCCGGCGTGAGCTGCCAGAACACGAGCCAGGGCCCGGTTCCGGTCGCGCAGGAGGATATGCCCGCCTACATCGACGAGGTGCTCGGCCTCATCGACTTCTGCAACGCCGACCCGGCCACCAACGAGTGGGCTGCCATGCGCGCCGAAATGGGCCACCCGGAGCCGTTTGGCCTCGAATATCTCGGCATCGGCAACGAGGACCTCATCGACGATGTGTTCAAGAACCGCTTCCAGCAGATCTTCGACGCGGTCAAGCGCGAGTATCCCGAAATCACCGTCGTTGGCACCGTCGGTCCCTCGCCGGAGGGCAAGGACTATGAGGAGGGCTGGGCGTACGCGCGCGAGGCCGGCATCCCGATCGTCGACGAGCACTCGTATCAGGCGCCGAGCTGGTGGTTCCACAACCTCGACCACTACGATGATACCGATCGCAAGGGTCCGAAGGTCTACCTCGGCGAATACGGCTCGTGGGGCACGGGCCTGATCAACGGCCTGTCGGAAGCCGCGTTCATGAGCCGCATGGAACTGAACGGCGACGTGGTGCACATGGCATCGTATGCACCGCTGTTCTGCAAGCACGGCCACGGCAGCTGGAACCCCGACCTCATCTACTTTGACAACGAACGCACCTATCTGCCGTACAGCTACTGGGTGCAGCGGATGTACGCGACCACCACGGCCGACACCGCATGGCCGGTCGCGGTCAGCGGCCCGACCACGTTCCGCCGCGAGCTGCCGAACAAGATCGGCCTCGCGCTCGGCGGCGGCGCGCACGCCGACTTTAGCGACTTCTCGATCGAGACGGCGGACGGCCAGCGCGTCGACCTGCCGGACGTCGAATACCGCGGCAGCGGCATGACGCTGCCGGTCGATCTTGCGGCCGACGCGTACACGATCCGCGCGACCGTCACGTACTACACCGGCATGTGGGGCGTGCAGATCACGTCCGGCGATCTCGACGGCAAGAACCGCAACCGCGTCTCGCTCGGCCGCGGCTTCGCGCTGCAGGTCGTGCGCGACGGCAGCGGCTACAACATCGGCGGCACGGAGACGTCGATGGATGCGGTGCGGCCGGGCACGGTGTGGCATGTGCGCATCGACGTGGCCGATCGCGGCGAGTCGATGAAGCTGTACATCGACGACCAGTTGGTCGCCGAAGGCCGTGAGGTCGCCGACGAGCCGCGCCGCACGGTGACGGTGTCGCGCGATTCGACCGCCGGCGTGGACTATGTGCGCATCGTCAACGCGCTGCCCGATGCGGTGGACGTCGACCTGACGCAGGTGCTCGACGAGCTGGGCGTTCCGGCCGAGTCGCGTGCGACCGTGACCGCGACCGTGCTCGCCGGCGATGACCCGTACGCCGGGCAGGAGCCGGTCGGCAGCGAATCGCCGCAGCCGACCGCCCACGAGGTGAACCTCGTCGCCGGCACCTACGCCGCCCCCGCCTGGTCCTTCACCACCTTGGCCATCAAGTAGTCGATTCCCTGTCATTGCGAGCGAAGTGCATCCCATGTCATTTCGACCGAGCGAAGCACATCCCCCGTCATTTCGACCGAGCGAAGCACATCCCCCGTCATTTCGACCGAGCGAAGCGAGCGGAGAAATCTTATGGAGAACAACACCTCAGTAAGATTTCTCGACTCCGCTTCGCTCCGCTCGAAATGACACAGGGCGACGCTTCACTCGGTCGGAATGACACAAGAAACAGACGTTGCGTTCCTGTCGAAATGACATGAATCGGTGTGTCTCGGTCTGTCGGCAAGGGGAGTCGGAAACGTAACATCGTGACGGTACGATCGGCACGACGCCAATAACGCAAGGAGCACATGGTGACAGATCGGAACACTGACCATCCAGCTGATCGCGAAGTCGCCTCCACTCCTTCCAGCGCTGCCCTGCGCGCCGCCGTCTCCACGCCCGGCCCGCGCAAAATCACCCTGCGCGACGCCATCGGCTTCGGCATCGGCGACTTCTACGGCGGCGGTCAACTCACGCTCATCGCCACCTATCTGTCCCTGTTCTGGACGCGCTTCTGCGGCATGTCCATCGCGCAATCGCAGACCATCATCGGTCTGAGCGCGTTCGTCAGCGCCGTCGCCGCACTCTGCTTCGGCGTCGCCGACGACAATCTTTATCGTTACCCGATCGGCCGCCGTTTCGGCCGTCGCCGTCTGCTCCTGCTCATTACCGCGCCACTCATCCTGTTCGGCGTCTTCCTGTGGATCCCCGGCCAGCCGCTCGGCGTCTACATCGCCGCATACGTCCTGTGGGTCGTGCTCGCGCAGCTCTTCCAGACCGCCTACAATCCGCTGCCCGGCGAAATGACTCCCGACTTCAACGGCCGCACCAAGCTCTCCACCGTCCGCATGTTCATCTCCACCGGCTCGGCCACCGTCATCCCGCTCGCCGGAGGCGCGGCCATCGCCATCGCGGGCGAGTCCAGTCCGGCCGGTTACATGGCGTTCATCATCGCCACCACCATCCTGTTCGCGCTCGCCGTGTTCGCCAGTTGGCGCGCCACATGGGAGATGACCCCGGAACAGGCCGGTTTTGGCGCGTATGAGCGTGGCGAGATCCGTGAGGGCCACATCGGGGTCGCCGGCTGGCTCAGGCGCGCCGGCAAGGTGCTGCGCGAGTACGCGAGCACCCTGCGCGTGGTCGAATTCCGCAAGCATCTGACGATCTACCTGCTCGTGCAGATGTCGATGGACGTGTTCGGCCAGACCTTCGTGTTCTTCGTCGTCTATGACTGGAACCGCACCGCCGCGTTCGCCTCGCTCCTGCTCGGTTGCACGGCGATCTCCCTGCCGCTTATGCCGCTGTTCGGCCTCGGCATGGCCAAACTCGGGCCGCGGCGCATGTACGCGATCAACTACGCCGGGTGCGCTCTCGGCGTGATCTGGCTGTTCGTCGCGTGGATGATGGCCGATTCGGGCGTATTGGCCGGTTCCGCATGGACGGTGTTCGCCGTGGCCGGATCGTTGTGGTTCTTCGCGTTCAAGGCGCTGTGCGGCTATCTGCCGTGGGCCGTGTTCCCGTACATCGCCGACATCGACCAGCTGGTCACGCGGCGCTACCGTTCGGCCACGTTCGCCGGACTGCAGGCGTCGCTGCGGCAGGTGTGTTCCGGCATCGGCACGATCGCGGTCGGCGTGATCCTGTCCGCGGTCGGCTTCGACGCGACCCGGGCGTCGCAGTCGCTGCCCGCGCGCATCGGCTTGGGCGCGGTGCTACTCGGCGGATTCGCAGCCGCGATGATGATCTGCTGGATCGTCTCCGCGCATCTGATCATCGACAAACGCACCGATGCGATCGTGCTGCGCGAGATCGACCGGCTGCGCAACGGTGGCGGCAAGACCGACGTCGATCCCGAAACCCGCCGCACCGTCGAGTCCCTCACCGGACTGCCCTACGAGCAGTGCTGGTGAGTCGCCACGCGGAAGGATTGACACGATTGAACAGGTCGTGGCGTACAGTGGAACGCAGAATCCTACCGATGTGAGCAAAGGACGAGATCATGGTCACGATGAGCGATGTCGCCAAAGCAGCCGGCGTGTCACGCGCTACGGTGTCGTACGCGTTGCGCGGCGACCCGCGCATCACCGAATCCACCGCGAAGAAAATCCGCGAAGTGGCCGCCAGCCTGCACTACAACGCGAACCTATCGGCCCGCTCGCTGCGTTCCGGCCGCACCGGCATCATCGGCGTGGCGATCTTCGAACTCGACCGTCCGTATCCGTCCGAAATGAGCGCCGCCATGTCGCGCGAGATCGCGAGTCGCGGCTATCAGGCCATCGTCCAGCAGACATCCAGCGAAAAGGACGACGAGATCGCGATCCTGCAGAAGGTCACGAGCCAACTGTGCGACGGCATGATCTTCAGCCCGGCCAAGGTCGCCGACGAGGAACTGCGGGCCATGTCGCACGGCAAGCCGATGGTGCTGCTCGACGACCTGTCGCCCGACCCGGTGTTCGATTCGGTCGCCACGGCCTGCGAGGCGGGAGCCCAGGCTGCCGTGAGCCATCTGATCGAAGTCGGCTGCAAGCATATCGTCGTGGTCGGCTCGCCCTATGAGCTGCTCGTGGAGGACCGCATGGCCACGACCGTGCGCGGCCGGCGCGTGCTCGGCTGTCTGCGCGCGTTCGAACAGGCCGGCATCGAGACCGGGCCGAACAACTTCCTCGACATCGAAACGTGGACGTCGGATTGCGCGCGCGAGGCCGCGCATCAGTTGGTCGATGCGGATCACGATCGTCAGGTCGACGGCGTGTTCTGCATGACCGATACGGTCGCGCTCGGCTTCCTGCGCGGACTGGCCGACCGCGGCGTGCGCGTGCCGGACGACATCGCGGTGGCCGGCTTCGACGGCATCTCGGAAAGCGAGTATTCGATTCCGTCGCTGACCACCGTGCGCACCGATCTGGACGATCTGGCGCACAAGGCCGTCGGCCTGCTTCTCGACCAGATCGAAGGCGACGGTGATCCGCGCGAACCGCAGCGTCTCACCGCCGATTTCGATCTGGTCGTGCGCGAATCCACCCGCCGCTAACGGTCCGTTTTTTGTCATTTCGACCGAGCGAAGCGAGTGGAGAAATCTCTTTCAGTCAATGCCTTCTGGAAGATTTCTCGACTCGGTTTCGCCTCGCTCGAAATGACAGGTAAGTCACCGTCACAGGCTGCGGGCGGCTTCGACGACCCAGCGGATGTGATCCCAGTCGATGTTCGCGTCGATCGTGCAGTCGCCGCCCAGAATCAGTCCGCGCTTGCCGTGGTCGAGGATCAGGTCGCGCGTGTACTGCTGCAGCTCGTCCTTGCTGCCGGTGTAGATCAGTCCGCGCTGGATCTTGCCATCCCAATGCGTCTCGAACCCGCCCATGCACGAGCGGCCGCCGAAGAACGCGCGCCCGTCGTCCAGGCTCAGCCCCTCCACGAACACCGCCCAGTTCACGGTCTTCACCGGGTAGTCCTGCCAGATCGCGAGCTGGTTCGGCGCGCCCGCCCAGCCGCACATGTGCATGATGTTGTTCTCGGAATACCGGTTCGCATGCTCGAGCACATACAGGTCGCTCGGCGTGACGAGCCGGCGGTACTGCTCGACGCTGAAACGCGTCGCCTCGCCGCCCTGCACGCAGTAGTACACGCCGTCGCATCCGGCCTCCTCGATCAGGCGGCGGCACAGTTCGGCCTGCGTGACCGCGATCCGGTCGAGCGCGGCCATCACCGGTTCCGGCGTGGCCTTGAGCGCGTCGGTCACGTCGTCGTACGTCTTGCCGGCGACCTCGTACGCGAACCGCAATGCGGACAGCGGGCAGAACACGTTGTAGAACACGCAGCGTTCCTTGCCGATCGCCTCGACGATGCGCTTGGCGCGTTCGACCTGATCGATGATGTACGGGTCGTCCGGCGCGAGCGGGCGGATCGCCGACCAGTCGTCGTGCGCGATCGTGTTCGCGTCGATCGGATACGGGAAGTAGCCGTCGCACATGATCTTCACGAAGTCGAGATCGGTGTCGCGATAGTACTTGAGATGCGCCGCGATGTTCGCCTCGCCCGTGGCTTCGTCGCCGGCGAAGTGGAACCAGAAGCCGACCGGCACGTGGTCGACCGGCTGGTTGTTCATCGCGTGCAGCATGCGCGTGCGTTTATCCATGATTGCTCCTTTGGGGTGGTTGGGTTGATGTGCAGTATTTTTCCTGGTCATTTCGGCTGGCGTGGTCTTTCTAGTCATTTCGACCGAGCGCAGCGAGCGGAGAAATCTCTTCCCGCTGACGGCCCTGGAAGATTTCTCGGTTCGGCTTCGCCTCACTCGAAATGACATGACGCGTGTGCTGATTGATGCGGCACTAGCGCTCACGCCAGCGACCGATCAAGCCGCGGAATCGCCGCCACGTAAATCGCGAACGTTTGCCACAGTGCCCCCATCATTGTTTGAATCGATTAAAAGACCCATATGCATCATCCTACCCGTTTCCGGTCGGCCGGTACATACCCATTCCGGATAGTTGAACGGCCGGCCGAACGTCACCGTCTTACGCGGCGTCGCGCAGATCGGCGCGGCTCAGCGAACCGGTCGCCGGCAGCAGCCCGTCGGCTTGCAATGCCGCCGCCATCTGATCCAGACACCGTTCGAGCAGCGGGTACGGCATCGCGAAGTTCATGCGCACGCATCCCGCGCCCGCAGCCCCGCACTCGCGGCCGTCGGTTAGCGCCACGCCGGCCTTCTCGAGGAAGTATCGAGCCGGATCGGCGATCCCCAAACCGTTGAAATCGAGCCACGCGATGTACGTGCCCTGCGGCCGCACATACCCCACGCCCGGGAACTGCCCGTGCATCCGCTCGTCGACCAGCGCCGCGTTGCGCTTGACGTACTTGAGCACCTCGTCGAACCACAGTCCGCCCTCCTCGTAGGCGGCCGTGGACGCGATCGCGCCGATCGTGGCGGTCTGGTGCTCCGACCACTCGCAGCGCGCGTCCCACATCGCCACGTCGTCGGGATTCGTCAGAATCACCTGCGCGCACTTCGTACCCGGGATGTTGAACGACTTCGACGCGGAGGTCGCCGTGAACGCCTGCCGCGCGGTCGTCTCGTCGATCGCCGCGAACGGCACATGACGGTAGCCGTCGAACACGAACGGCGCGTGGATCTCGTCGGAGAAGACGCGCACGTCGTAGCGTTCCGCCAGTTCGGAGATCCGCAGCATCTCGTCGGTCGTGCAGACCTTGCCGATCGGATTGTGCGGGTTGCACAGCACGAACGCATGGCAGCCGGCGCGGAACGCGTCCTCGATCGCCGCGAAGTCGAACTTCCAGTCTTCGGCCGCGTCGTCGCGCAGCATCGGAATCTCGATGCAGTCCACGTCGTACAGCCGCGGCAGGCTCAGGAACGGCATGTACGCCGGCGTCGGCACGATCACGCTGCCGCCGTGGCCGACGATCTCGCGCAGGAAGATCTCGAACGCCTCGACCACGTCGGGCACCACACGCACCTGCGCGGCATCCACGTTCCACCGGTAGCGGTTGCGCTGCCAGTCGGCGCACGCCTTGGCGACCTGCCGCTTCCACGGTGAGGGGATATAGCCGAGCGCGCACTCGCTGACGGCCTGGTCGATGGCCCGCTGGATGCACGGCGCCAGACCGAAGTCCATTTCCGCGATGAACGCGCCCACGCAGCCGGGGTAGCGCGACCACTTATCGCTGCCGCCGCGCGCGAGTTCGTCGGCGGTTTTCTGATCGATGGCCTGTGCGTCGAATCCGATGATGTCCTTGATGTAATCCATGACTTCTACTGTGGCGCGCCGCGACCACGGGCGACACCGGGATCGTCCGCATGTTGCTTAGACAACCTATAAGCAAACGAATGGGTCGGGCAGTCGTGCGTGGCGATCGTCTGATTGTCCAATCGTCTTGTTTCCTGTCATTTCGACCGAGGCGATAGCCGAGCGGAGAAATCTCTTCCCGCCAACGCCTCAGAGGGTTTCCGGTTTGGCTTGTCTCGTTCGATGAGGCGCGCAAGCTGCTCAGTGCTCAAGCAGCGGCCCTGCGGCCCACCGCAGCTCGTCGCACAGCGTGCGTACGGCCGGTCGCGCATCGCCTCGTCGCGTGATGATGCCGACGCTGCGCCGCGCGTATGGGTCGTCGATCGGGCACAGCGTGAGGTTCGCCGGCAACGGCGCCATCGAGGCAAGCCTGGAGACGATGGATACGTTCTCACCAATCGCGACGAGGTTCTGCGTGGTCGCGTAATCGTCCACGCAATACGTGATGTTCGGCTTGAAATCCTCGCGCGCGGCCATGCTCAGCAGGTTCGTCTGGCAGAACGGGCAGCCGGCGATCCAGTTGCATGGTGCGAACGTGCGCAACCTGACCGGCGTGCCATGTTCGCGGAACCGCTTGGCCGACGCGAACGAGCTTTTCATGAGCAGCAGCAGCGGATCATCGCCGAGGTCGTCGAACGCCAGCTCGTCGTCGTTGATGACGAGATACTGCGGGATGCTGTCGTAGCGGAAGATCATCGCGCAGTCGGCCGTGCCCTGCGTGACGGCCTCAATCGCCTCGGGCGGTTCGGCCTGCGCGAGGCTCACGTCGATCGGCGAGTCGACGCTGAGCTTGGCGAGCGCCTTCGAGACGATGGTCGAGCAGATCGACGGCGGCGCGAGCAATCGCAGCGTGGTGTCGGCGCGGCGTCGGTATTCGTCGAATTCCTTGCCGGCCTGCGCGAGCCGCAATGCGATGAGTTCGCCGTGTTTGGCGAGGATCATGCCGGCTGCGGTGAGCTTGACGCCGCGTCCTTCCCGTTCGAGCAGCGCACAGCCGCAGTCGCGTTCGAGCTTGCGTACCTGTTGGCTGATGGCCGGCTGCGACCAGCCGAGTGCGCGTGCGGCGGCCGACAGTGATCCTTGCGTTTCGATGTGCCACATGGTGACCAGCAGGTTCGGGTCGAATGATGGACACTCGACACGCCGATCGTCGGCGGTTGCGCTGGGTGCGGTGCTCATATTCGTCTCCTTATGGATGCGTGGCCGTGACCGTCCGTGCGGTGTGCGTCAGTCGTTCGCGAGGGCGCATGATTGCGGCGATCCGGCGTGACCGAGGCGGCTGCGGATGGTGCCGTGACGCGGGGCGGATCAGTCCTGATATCCCGATCATAGCGGCGATGCCGGCATGGACGAACGATTTGACACGATTGAATTACGTGAGGTATAACGTCAAACAAACCGTAGTTAATCGAGTCAATTTCGTTTGACGCAGTGTACGGGAGATCGGATTGGCGTGGCGACGGGGCTGCGGCAGTCTGCGCGCGCTCGCGCGAACACAACCCAAGGAGAGCATCATGAACCACAAGGAAACCCCCAACAGTATCGTTCCGGTCATCCCGGCAACGGGCAACCCGGCGTCCGCACACGGCCTCCGTCGCCGCACTCGCGCGATCAAGGTCGCCGTCGCATCCGCCGCCGTGCTCGCCATGCTCGTCCCGATGGCCGCCTGCGGATCGACCTCGGCCGGGTCAAACGGTGGCAAGACCACGCTCACGCTGTTCTCGTGGGACAACGACAAGACGATGGAGCCGTATATCGCCGCGTTCGAGAAAGCATACCCCGACATCACTGTCGACCAGTCCAGCGCGCCGAACAACGCCGACAAGGACTCCACGCTTGCCGCGCGCATCTCCGGCAACCAGGCCCCCGACGTGTTCTACATGGGCGGCGCGAAAACCACGCGCACCGTGCGCAACGGCTACGCGCTCGACGTGACCAACGAGCCGTTCGTCAAGAAGATGAGCGACGCGAACCGCGACTGGATGAGCAAGGACGGCAAGGTCTACGGCGTGTCCATGACCTCGTGGGAGTCCGGCATCGTCTACAACAAGGATCTGCTCGCCAAGGTGGGCGCGACCGGCATCCCCGAAACATGGGACGAATTCCTCGACCTGTGCAAGAAGCTCAAGGCCGCCGGCATCACGCCGTTCCTCGAGCACCTCGACGAGACGCCGCACCTGCTCGCCGCATGCCTCGGCGGCCAGTACGCCAAGAAAGGCAACTCGATCGGCGACGAGATCATCACCGTGGAAGGCAAGTCCACGTTCGCCAAGGAATACACCGACTGCCTGACCCAGTGGAACCGCCTGTACAGCGAGAACATCGAGGACCGTTCCGCGGTCGGCGTCAGCTCCGACGAGGTCGTGCAGCAGTTCGTCGGCGGCCAGCTCGCCATGTACATCACCGGCCCGTGGGATATCAAGACCCTCAACGACTCCGGCGTCAACTGGGACATGGATCTCGTGCCGACGTTCAACGACGCCGAGGCCCGCTACGGTGCGGGCGCGGCCAGCAACGGCTACGCGATCTACTCCAAGCTCACCGGCAAGAAGCTCGATGCCGCCAAGAAGTGGCTCGAGTTCATGGTTAGCGACGACGCGCTCAAGATCCAGGCCGCGGCCGGCAACGCCGTCACCGTGCAGGGCTTTAAGCAGGATGTCGACGAGCACTACAAGAAGGTTTACGAGAACGGCCTCGTCAAGAGCCGCTACTACCTGCCGATCATGCACTGGAACACCTACAGCTCCGGCCTGAGCCCCGAGGTCGTCGCGCAGATCCAGCTGCTGGTGCAGGGCCGGCAGAACCCGCAGCAGACCGCCGAAAACCTCGATAAGAAACTGGCGACGCTCAAGTGAGCCGCGCAACGAGGCCCGAGACGGTTACTCGGGGGAGCGCGGCTGACATGCGGGGAAGTGTGGCTGCGACGGATGCGGACCGTCCGACGCTGGATTCGTCACGGTCCGATGTGCGGTCCGGCAGTGCGCAGGTCGCCTACGACGATCGCCGCTGCCTGATCCTCGGCGTGATCGCCTCGGCCTCGCTGTTCGCATCCAGCGCGTTCGGCGTCGGCTCCAGCATCGCCCTGCCCAACTGGCAGACCGCGTACGGTTTGAGCAACTTCGTCACCGGACTGCTGCCCACGCTCATGCTGCTCGCGGGCGCGGCCGGCGCGCTGTTCGGCGGCATCCTCGCCGCCCGGTTCGGCAACCTGCGCGTGCATCATCTGGCGATCCTGTTCGTCGCGATCGGCAACCTCGTCGTACTGTTCGCGCCGAACCAGTACACGCTCGCGGTCGGCCTCATGGTTGGCGGACTGGCCGGCAGCTTCGACACCCCGGTCGTGCTCGCGGTGATCGCCGAACGTGTGCCGCTTGCCCGGCGCGGCCATGTGATCGCGATCTCCGACATGGCCGGCCTGTTTGGCCTGATCGCCGCGGAAGGACTCGCGTTCGCCGCGACCGTGACCGGTGCCGCCGACGTGACGATCGTGTTCGTGTTCAACGTAGTGCTGTGTTTCGCGGTGTGGGGGATCCGCATGTTCAGCGTGCGCTACCACCGGCTCGAGGACTCGTTGCTGGAGGCCGAAACGCGGCGGCTGCACGCGGAGGCCGTGCGTGCCGGTGATGACGACGATGCCGCACGCGCGGCTGCAAACGTCGCCGAGAACGGTGCAAACGCGCGTATGCGCCGGCAGCAACTGCTTCCGTCGCTGCTCATCACCTGGGGATTCTTCCTGTGCTGGCAGCTGCCGGCGAACACGTGGGGAGGCTTCCTCAACTACTTCCTCGTGTCGGTCGGCGGTCAGTCAAACGCCTTCGCGACCGGCGCCGCGTTCTTCGCGAACATCATCGGCATGCTCATGATCATCTTCGTCTACCGTCGGTTCATCGACAGCCGTCACCGGTACGTCATGATCTACTGCGGACTGGCGGTCGGCATGATCTCGTTGGTCGCCGTCGCGCTGGCCGGCGGCCAATGGCAGATCTTTACCGTCTGCTACTTCCTGTACTGCGCGGTCAACATGCTGCACGGCAGTCCGGTGTACAAGATCTGGTGCCAGGAGCTGTTCCCGGCACGGTTCCGCGCACTCGGTATGGGCGTGACCACGTTCGGCGTGCAGATGATCATCGCCGTGTTCGGTCTGCTCACGCCCACCCTCATGCACGGCCATTTGCACGCGATGCTGTGGTTTCTTGCCGGTTGCCTGTGCGTCAACGCCGTCGTCGCCGCGCTCGCCATCGGCTATATCCGCCGCCACCATATTCCCGACCCTGCGGTGTGATTTGCGTGGGGCGGCATAGTGTTGCCGTCCCACTGCGCTGACGAGGTGTCGCGGAGTTCGCGTCGCGTGTATCGGAAGTCTAAACGCAAAAAGCGGTGGGTCGGTTCCCGAAGGAGCCGACCCACCGCTTACCAGGAGGAAGGAAGGAAAGGTAGGGAGGTCAGATCAGGACAGGGACTTGAGCTTGTCGTCCATGTTCTTGGCGGTCTGTGCCGGCGTCTGGCTGCCCTGCACGAGGAGCTGGAACTGCGCCGTCCACTCGGTGTTGATCGCGTTGCCCTTGAGTCCCCAGTGGTTGACCGGCAGGTAGTACTTGCTGGTCAGCAGGCCGTTCTTGTATACGTCGGTGTAGCCCGGGTCGACGTCCTGCTTGTAGCCCTGCACGGTGACGATGTTGCCGGCCTTGGCCTGCAGATCCAGCGCCTCCTTGGAGACCATGAACTCGAGCCACTTCTTCGCGGCGTCGGCGTGCTTCGTCTTGGAGTAGATCGCATAGCCGGGGGACGGGGAACCCGCGCCGTAGTTGGCCTCGCCGCCCTCGAACGTCGGCACCAGACCCATCTTCCAGTGCTGGCCGCCCTCGTTGAGCTTGGTGAAGTCCCATGCGCCGGTGATGAACATCGCGAGCTCGCCTGCGTTGAACTGCTGCACGATCTGGTCGCCGCTGACGCCGACCGAATCACGGGATTCGATGTCCTCGTCGTACAGCTTGTACCACTGCTTCAGGCAGTCGGTGTACTCGGCTGAGAACGTGGTGGTACCGTCGATGATCTTTTCGTCGCCGTCCTGGTTGCCTTTCTTGGCGTACTGGCCGCCGACGCAGGCCGCCACGAGGTGCGGGGTCTCGTCGATGTGTTCGAGGAACGGGGTGATGCCGGCCGCCTTGAGCTTCTTGCACAGCTCGAGGAACTCGTCCCATGTGGACGGGATGCCGGTCGCGCCCACCTTCTTGAGCAGGTCCTCGTTGTAGACGATGCCGGACTCCCACGAGGTGACGGACACGCCGTAGATCTTGCCGTTGGCGGCCAGGTAGTCCTTGTTGGCCTGTGCCACGTTCTTCATGAACGGCTCGTTGGTCACGTCCATCACCAGTCCGCTCTTGACCTTCTGGTCATGGCGAGCGTTGCCGAGCGTGAACACGTCCGGGGCCTGGCCGCCGGAGAAGCGTTGGTTGAGGATGGAGTCCTTGTCGCCGTTGTTGGGGGCGCTGGACTGGTCGACCTTGATGTTCGGGTATTTCTTCTCGAACGCCTCGATGTACGGTTTCATGGCCTCGTCGTTGTCCCACGTGAACATGGTCAGCGTGGTCTTGCCGTCCGCCGAAGTGCCGCTGTTGCCGGAACCGCATGCCGCCATCGGCGCGATCGTGGCCACCGCCGCGACTGCCGCCACCGCCGTCTTGACGAAGGTGTTGCGCTTCATTTTCGTTCTCCTCACTGCGATCTGCCGCGACCGCATTCTCAGCTACTATATCCACTGCGATATCCGTAGTTTGAAACGATTATTTGAACCGTTTCAACTGCGTTGGTACAGTTATATACCCGCGGATTGAATCGAGTCAAATTCCTGCCGGCGGACAGCGTCGTGGCGGGATGGATGTGTGACGATAAACGAAACGCATGTCTCATGCGGAAAGACTTGGAAAATCAACGGAAACGATGATTGCGGTGATGATGATGCCGGACTGTCGCGTCGGCGTGTCGCGTGGACGTATCTCTGCCGATGCGGACGAGGTGAGGTCGCGGGGTCCTGCGGCCGATGGTTCGGGAAGATTTCTCGACTCGGCTTCGCCTCGTTCGAAATGACGGAGAACGGGTTGGGCGCTTTGGGGTAGCGGTAATTCGACGGCTTCGCGGCCATGCCCTTGGGAGCGACTCCTCATCGCAAAAAGGCGGTGTTTCGGTCATTGGTGACCGAAACACCGCCTTAGATGCGTGATCGCGGGGAGTGCCCCCCTAGGTCGATTCAGTTCGGATCGTCGCTCAGCTCAGCGAGGCGAGCTTGGCGTCCATGTTCTTCGCGGCCTCCTCCGGAGTGACCGAACCCTGCACGAGCAGCTGGAACTGCGCCGTCCACTCGGTGTTGATCGCGTTGTTCTTCGCGCCCCAGTGGGTCACCGGCAGGTAGTACTTGCTCTCCATCAGGCCCTTCTCATACACGTCGGTGTAGCCGGGGTCGACCTCCTGCTTGTAGCCCTTGACCGTCACGATGCTGCCGGACTTGGCCGTGATGTCGAGCGCCTCCTTGGACGTGATGAACTCAAGCCACTTCTTGGCCGCGTCCATGTGCTTGGTCTTGGAGTAGATCGCGTAGCCCAGCGATGGCGAACCCGCGCCGTAGTTGGCCTCGCCGCCCTCGAACGTCGGCACGAGGCCCATGGCCCAGTTCTGGCCGCCCGCGTTCAGGTTCTTGAAGTCCCATGCGCCGGTGATGAACATCGCCAGTTCGCCGGCGTTGAACTGCTGTACGATCTGCTCGCCGCTGACGCCGACCGAATCGCGCGTCTCGAGATCGCGGTTGTACAGTTCCATCCACTGGTTGAGGCAGTTCGGATACTCCTTGGAGAACGTGGTGGTGCCGTCGATGATCTTCAGATCGCCCTCGGTGTTGCCTTCCTTGGCGTACTGGCCGCCGAGGCAGGCCGCCACGAGGTGCGGCGACTCGTCGATGTGCTCGAGGAACGGCGTGATGCCGGCGTCCTTGAGCTTCTGGCACAACTCGAGGAACTCGTCCCACGTTTCGGGGATGCCGTCATAGCCGACCTTCTTGAGCAGATCCTTGTTGTAGACGATGCCGGATTCCCACGAGGTGACGGACACGCCGTACACCTTGCCGTCCTTGCCGAGGTATTCCTTGTTCGCCTCGCCGAGGTTCTTGACGAACGGCTCGTCAGTAATGTCGAGCACGAGGCCGCCATTGACCTTCTGGTCGGAGGCCGCGCTGCCGAGGAAGAACACATCGGGTGCCTGGCCGCCGGAGAATCGCTGGTTCAGGATGGAGTCCTTGTCGCCGTTGTTCGGCGCGCTGGATTGATCGACTTTGATGTTGGGATATTTCTTTTCGAACGCCTCGATGTACGGCTTCATGGTTTCGTCGTTGTCCCACGTGAACATCGTCAGCGTGGTCTTGCCGTCCGCGGAGTTGCCGCCGCTCGTCGACCCGCATGCCGCCATCGGGATGATCGTCGCGCCGACCGCAAACGCGGCCACCGCCGTCCTGATCCACTGGTTGCGCTTCATTGCTGTTCTCCTCACTGCGATCGTCCGCGATCGCCTCTTCTTTGTTGCCATCTACTGCGATGACTGTCGCTTCGGATTGGTTGTTGATTGTGGCTGTGTTCCGAAGCTGTCATTTAACGTTATACGCTACGATTTTAATCGTGTCAAATTCTGCGGTACGATACTTACGTGACACGATTCAACCTAGTTTCCCAACGGTCGAAAAACCTAGGAATCACAGCCGATCAGAAGGAGTCCGAACGTGGTGACCATCAATGATGTGGCGAGGGCCGCCGGCGTGTCGCGGGCGACGGCCTCCTATGCGCTGCGTGGCGATCCGCGCATCGCCGTGGCTACCGCGAACAAGGTCCGTCGCGTGGCCAGCCAACTGCGATACACCGCGAATCTGTCCGCGAGATCGCTGCGATCGGGCCGCAACGGCGTGATCGGCGTGGCGATCTATGAGCTCGACCGCCCGTACCCGGCCGAGATGAGCGCCGCGATGTCGAACGAGATCTCCCGTCGCGGCTGCCAGCCGATCGTGCAGCAGACCTCCAATTCCAAGGAAGGCGAGATTTCGATCCTGCAGCGCGTGACCAGCCAGCTGTGCGACGGCATGATCTTCAGTCCGGGCAATGTGGGCGATCAGGAGCTCAAGATACTCTCGCACGGCAAGCCGATGGTGCTGCTCGACGACAGTTCCCTCGCGCCCGTGTTCGACTCGGTCGACACGCCATGCGAGGAGGGTGCGGCCGCCGCGATCCGTCATCTGGTCGACGTCGGCTGCCGCGACATCGTGGTGGTCGGCCCTGACTATGGGCTGTTGGGCGACCCGCGCGCCGCCGCCGGCGTGGAGGGGAGGCGCATGCGCGGCTGTCTGGCCGCGTTCGAAGAGGCCGGGATGATGACCGCCGATGTGGCCGCCCGGTTTGTGCACACGCGGTGGAACGCCGACGATGCGCGGCAGTGTGCGCGCGATCTCGTGCGTTCCGGGAGGCGGTTCGACGGCGCGTTCTGCCTGACCGACACCACCGCGATGGGATTCGTCCGCGGGCTCGCCGACTGCGGCGTGCGCGTGCCCGACGACGTGGCTGTGGTTGGATTCGACGGCATCGCCGCGGGTGCGAATCTCGTGCCGTCGCTCACGACGATTGCCGTTGACCTGGACGATTTGGCCCGCAAGGCCGTCGACCTGCTCATGGGCCGCATCTGCGAGGATCCGTCCAATCCTGCCCCGCCCCGCCGCCTCACCGCCGATTTCCATCTCGTCCAGCGCGAATCCACGCGTCGATGACAATCTCCGCGACACGGTTTGACACGATTCAAACTTGTGGTGTATAACTGAGTCATCACGGTTTGAAACGGTTCAAATAATCGTTCCAAATCGATGGGCTTCGTAGAAGACAGTCATCGAGGCGATCGTCGCTGATCGCAGTGAGGAGACGGAAATGATCGGTTCGATCAACCCACCCGGCCGACTGCCGATGTCCATCGCCAATACCTTCCAGGGAATCGAGTAACAATGAGCAATCAAGCAACCGGCGTCGTGCTGAGCGACAAGGATCTCGACAAGCGCCGTCGTCACCGCAACTTCATGGAGGATCTCTCCGCGTTCTGGTTCCTCCTGCCGATCATCGCCTGCTTCGTGGTGCTGCTGCTGGTGCCGCTGATGCAGACCCTGTACTTCTCGTTCACCGACTTCGACGGCCTGAACCTGAACCCGAACTGGGTCGGCGGCAAGAACTACGCCAAGGTCTTCTCCGACTCCTCCATCCTGCAGGGCCTCGGCTTCACCCTCGCCTACGCGATCCTGACCACCCTGCTGGTCACCGTCATCGCCATCCCGCTGGCCGTCCAGCTCAACAGGCGCTTCCTCGGCCGCAATTTCGCGCGCTCGCTGTTCTTCTTCCTGTCCGTGCCGTCCGCCGCCGTGCTCGGCATGATCTGGAAGTTCATCTTCTCGCCGCTCAAGTCCGGCCTCATCAACTCGATCCTCGCCGCCGTGGGCCTCGGCCCGATCCCGTGGCTGTCGAACTCCCGCCTCGCCCAGTTCTGCGTGATCTTCGTGGCCGTCTGGGCCCAGATAGGCTGGCATGCCACACTGTACCTGGCCTTCCTGCAGTCCATCCCGTCCGACCTGTACGAACAGGCGCAGGTCGACGGTGCCAGTCCGATGCAGCAGTTCGTGCACATCACCCTGCCGCAGCTCGTGCCCGGCATCGTCACCTCCACGTTCCTGCTCATGTCCGGCGGCCTGAAGGTCTACGATCTGCCGTTCACCCTCACCAAGGGCGGCCCGGGCTACGCCACGAACACCGTCTCGCAGGCCATCATCACCCGCGGCATCGGCATGAACGAGTATGGCATCGCCTCCGCGCTGTCCGTGCTGTTCGCCATCGCCATGCTCGTCGTCACGTTCGCCCAGCTCGGCGTCTCCCAGCTCATCGCCAAGCGGTTCGAGTAGGCATCGCCGCCGCATCGAACCAGGCAATCGAAATCAGTAATCAGACATCAAGCAAGAAGGTCGTTATGAACAATACTGTCGCCAAATCCAAGGGACTGGGCAAGTCCGGCCGCGAACGCGTCGGCTACTGGGTGCGCACGGTCGTCATCCTCGCGCTCGCACTGATCTGCGCCGTGCCGCTGTGGTACGTGGTCATCAACACGTTCAAGACGTCGAAAGACATGATGGTGCACCCGCTTGCGCTGCCGGAAGGCGCATGGCAGTTCGGCAACTACGTCACCGCGTTCGAGAACCTGCCGTTGGTGCAGGCGTTCGGCAACACGCTGTACGTGACGATTCTCGGCGTCGCGTTCCAGGTGTTCATCGGTTCCCTCGCCGCGTACGGCATGATCATCCGCAACTCCAAGTTCACCGCCGCGATCGGCGCGATCCTGATGATCGCGTTCGTCATCCCCGGTCAGGCCACGTTGATCCCGCTCTACCGCATGGAGGCGCAGACCGGACTCGTCAACACGCTCACCGGTCTGGTCGTGCTGTACCTAGGCGGTTCGGTGTTCTGCTACTTCCTCATCGTCGGCTACATGCGCAAGCTGCCGTTCGAGCTGGTTGAGGCGGCGCGCATCGACGGCGCCGGCCCGTTCCGCATCTACTGGACGATCATCCTGCCGCTGATCCGCCCGATCCTGACCACCGTGGTCGTGTTCCAGACGCTGAGCACGTGGAACGACTTCATGAACCCGAACGTGTTCCTGTCCTCCGGCGACAAGAAGACGATCGTGCTGCAGGTCTACAACGCGGTCGGCGAGTTCAGCACCGACTGGACCACGTTCATGACCATCATCGTCATCTCCCTCATCCCGGTCGTCATCTTCTTCATCTTCTGCCAAAAGTGGATCGTCGCCGGCCTGGCTGCTGGCGCGGTTAAGGGCTGACGCGTTAAGTGGGAAGCCCGGTGGGCTTCCCGTAGCGTCAGCCTGAGCGAGCCGATAGGCGAGTGAAGGTCGGATTGAGTCCGAGCGTAGCGAGGTCCTTAATTGCAGGGCCGGAGGCGAGCCGTTAAGCAGCAAACAAATCTCGCGCATGGCGCGAGTTCCTCATTGCGGCGCCGCAGGCGACGCGTCGGAAACCCATCCCCTTAGCCTCCTGACGTTGACGGAGCCTCGGCCCCCTCGGCTGAGGACATTGCCGTTAAGCAAACAGCGGAGCTGTTTGTAGGCGATGCGCGAGCCGACAGGCGAGCCAGCAAGAAGTCAGCCGTAAGGCTGTCCATAATTGCGGATGGCTGTCAGCGAAGCTGACTGGGGGAGCGTCGGCGGGCCGACCGTTTCTCACGCTGCCATCCGTATCCGAGTTTCACGTAGAGCAGATGCCAAACCAAGAACATCCGCCGAACACAACCGTTCAAGAAAGGTCGCGTTTCAATGAACCGTCGCTGGACCCAAGCCGAGATCTGGTCGTGGTACCGCAACCACGATTGGATCTCCGGCTGCAACTTCTCACCGAGCACCTCGCTCGGCGGCATGTTCGCGCTGCTGCAGGAATACGGTCACGAACAGATCCGCCGCGAGTCGGCCAAGGAGATCGCCCTCGCCGCATCCGTCGGACTCAACTCGGTGCGCGTCTTCCTGCCGTTCGAGGTCTGGCATCACCAGCGCGACGCGTTCTTCGCGCACCTCGACGAGTTCCTCGCCCTGCTCGACTCCTACGGCATGACCCTCATGCCGGTCATCTTCAACGACTGCCGACCGCCGAAAAGCCAGTACCGCGAACCGGTCTTCGGGCCGCAGCCCGAACCCAAGCCCGGCTTCTTCGGCGGCACCGACGAGAACTCGTTCGACACGGCCACCCAGACCGGCAAGCACGTCGGCTACAGCATCTTCGACGAACCCGACATGCAGCCGGTCGCCGAACAGTACGTGCGCGACCTCGCCCGCCACTACGGCGATGATCCGCGTATCCTCATCTGGAACGTGTGGAACGAGGTCGGCAACTCCAGCCGCGACCGCATGTCGCTGCCGCTCATGCGCAAGGCGTTCGCGTGGCTGCGCGAGGAGAACGTGAGCCAGCCGCTCACCGCCGAAGTCTGGGGTGCGCAGATGCCCGACGACGCGTCGTACTACGAGTGGCTCAACAACCCGCACTTCTTCGGCGACATCGACCGCGAAAGCATCGAACTGTCCGACATCGTCACGTTCCACTACTACGGCGACTACCTGCACTCCAAGCGGCTGATCGCGTGGCTCAAACAGTTCGGACGGCCGATGATCAACACCGAATGGATGCACCGCCCGTTCGCGAGCTGCATCGAAACGCATCTGCCGCTGTGGAAGCGCGAGGGGATCGGCAGCTACTTCTTCGGATTCGTCAACGGCAAATCGCAGCTCAACGTCGTGTGGGACTTCATCAAACCGTATCCGAGCGTCGACCAGACGCTGTGGATGCACGACATCTTCCACGCCGACTTCACGCCGTACGACCCCGACGAGATCGCCGTGCTGCGCGCATGTAACGCCGACAAGACCCTGCCGGATTCGTGCCGGCCGCCGGTCGATCGCTAGTCGATCGCCGACTTCACGAAAGGACCATCATCATGACCACCGTTCTCGAGCCGCCGGTCGCGCGGGCCGTACCGTACGATCAGCTGCCGCACCGCGTCAACAACGCCGTGCTCGCCACCAATCCGCTGCACCGCTACTGCGCCGATCCCAACCTCGCCATCTTCGACGGCCGCTACTTCCTGTACTGCACCGACGACGGCGTGGACGACTGGGGAACGACGTGCTTCAGCGTGTACGTGTCCGACGATCTCGCCTCGTGGGAGCGTTACCCGGCGCTCGACCTGCGTGACGTGCCGTGGTGGGACGGCTCCGACGGCGCGTGGGCGCCGAGCATCGTGCGGCGTGCGGACGGCCGGTACGTGTTCTATTTCGTGGCCGGATCGTCGATCGGCGCGGCCGTGGGCGAATCCCCGTACGGGCCGTTCGTGCCCGAACCGGAGCCAATCGTGCGGCGCGGCACGCACCAGTGCCATACGATCGATCCCGGCGTGTTCGTGGACAAGGACAGCACGCGGTACCTGCTGTTCGGCAACCGTCGTGCGTGGGCCGCGCCGCTGAACGAGGACTGCCTCTCGTTCGACGAATCGCAGGCGTTCTCGTGGGTGCCGGGCGACTTCCGCGAGGCCATCTGGATCCATGAGCGGGGCGGCATCTACTATGCGAGCTGGTCGGAGAACGACGCGAACGACGAGGACTACCAGGTGCGCTACGCGACGGCTCCGTCGCTGCATGGCCCGTGGAGCGGGCCGCGGCCGTTGATCGATTTCGACCCCGCGCATAAGCTGTACGGCACCGGGCACCACAACATCGTGAACATCCCCGGCACCGACGAATGGATCGTGGCCTACCACCGCTTCGCCTACAATCCGGACGGCCGCTGGGAGGGCGGCAACGGATTCCATCGCGAGGTCGTCTTCGCCCCGCTCGTGCATCGCGACGACGGATCTTTGGAGCCGATCCATCCCCAGACCGGTTCGTACGTCCGGCCGTTGACGTTCTGACGCGTCCCGTTCCTCGCCCGCGGAGATGACTTCGCGGGCGATATTGTCTTTGCCGTGCGCGCCGGTGTCGGTCTCGTCTCGGGGCTCTCGTTTCGGGGCTTATGGGCTGCGCCGACTTCGACCCGCCGACCGGTCGTGATGATCTGGTTTCTGCTGTCTGGTGTTGGCTATGCCTCGCCGTTTACACTCCCGGGCATACGGTCGTTTCCACGCCTCGAACCGGCCGTATGCCCGGTAGCGTCCGTCGAGATCGGGCCCGAATCCGGGCTTACGGTCGTTTCCGTGTTCCGAACCGGCCGTATGCCCGGGAAGTTGCGCGTGGTGGTGGCCATGTTCCCGGGCATACGGCCGTTTCCGACCTCCATGCCGGCCGTATGCCCGGGAGGTTTGCGTGTCCGATGGGTGTGTCCCGGGCTTACGGTCGTTTCCGGTCTCTATGCCGGCCGTATGCCCGGGAAGGGGAGGGGTGAGCCGAGTCCCGTCACCATTTGTTGCGGCAATGGCGTGCGAGTGGGGGGAGTTGAACTCTGCCGACGTTGCGGGCTTGGGTCATGATGACTGGTTTGGCCTGTGTTCGCTTGGCTCCTGTCCGGTGTTGAATCACGCGTTTTCGGCTGGTTCGGGTTCGTTCGTCACTTTTTTTGTTACGGCGGATCTGAGAAGGGCTGGTATGTCGGAGCTTGTGCTATGAAGAGTTAAGGGGTGCCAGATATGAATCCGGCACCCCTTGCGGCTCTAATGGGGATGGGTTTGGAGCCACCCCGCCGGTTTCGACCCGTTCCCTAAAAGTCCTTCGTGCGCGCCTGAAGAGCGGGAGCGGCTAGCAGTGTTTCCACCGGCACCATCCATCATAGTCGATATCATGATCGGCGTCGATGACGTTCTCTAGCAGGAATCGATTCGGCCGTCCGACAATAGTCGGGCGACGTTGCCGCGTCCTACGCGGCGCGGCCCTAATGAAAGGCGCGATCATGCGCAGTTTGGATGAGGAGCCGCGCGGCGGCTCGATGCTCGGGTACATGACGGTGATGTTCATCGTCGTTTCGGCCAAGATCGATACGGTCACGGCCGACTGCATCTGCATGGGCTTGACGGCCTACGTGATGTGGCAGCATCACAAGGAAAGCCGCGAGTAGCGACACACTCAGCCCCGGCGGTATGAACTGGCGGGGTCGATGACGGCCCGTGCAGTGCCCCGAGAGCTTGGCCCGCACGGGTCTTTTTTCATGATCGCTGAACCTTCCTGTTGTATTTTTGTATCGGAAGGAAAGTTGAGGAAAGTTAAATCCGATAAGGCTGTTCATGATGAGATCGTTGGAATTTCAACGATCATAGGATTTTTGTGAGTGATGCGGTCAAAGGGAAGATGCCGGATTGGAAAGTTAGGGAAAGTTAAATCCGCTGGTAGGTGACTCGCGCTGTGCTGCTCTGCTCATCGTCTCGGATCCGAGGTTCGGGACATGTGTCTCGGGCATGATATGTTGGGGCGTCCGCATTCCTCTGGTACGCGGGCTCTTCTGGAAGGATCCGGACGCTGCGGCGGCGTATTGAGGGCGTTTGCTCCTAGGATGGCCGTTTTCTGGTGAAATCCGGACGTTCGGGGTCGGATCGGTGTCCGTTTTCTCCTAGAAGGAGGTTTGATATGTGGGGTTCTGTGTGGGATTGCTGGATTCCGTCAAATTTCCGTCTTGTCGTCGGATACAGGAAAGCCCCGAACCATTGGTATTCCAACGATTCGGGGCTTTCGCTCCTGCGTGCGAGTGGGGGGAGTTGAACCCCCACGAGCATACACTCACTGCCACCTGAAGACAGCGCGTCTACCATTCCGCCACACTCGCAGACAATCGACTAACTTACACCCGACTTGCATTTTGCGCCACTTCGGCGTGTCGCGATGGATGCCGGATGCGGCGCGGTGAGGAACGCGGCGGAAAGCACGGTGAAGCGATGTGTCCAAAAGCGAGTGTTTTCGCCGTTTTTGGCGCGTCGCGTGGGGATGGCTGTTTGTATGGTGGGATCGTATCGTCCAAGTTGTGGGGTGGAGAGACGAAAATGAATCGGCTGCAATCTCGGTCGCGGTGCATGATACTCATGTGCGCCATGTTCGTGGGCGCGGTCATCCTATTGTTCTGCTCGTGGTTTGCGACGGCAGCGCTGGTCGCGATCGCTGCATCCGTCATCGGCCTGTGCTCGCTGCGCGAATGCCGCATCTGTCACCGTTTCGATACCCTGATCCGTACCGACCAATACGGCCAAATCTGCCCTACCTGCCAGCGCATGATCCTCGAAGGCCGTCAGCAGGAACTGCTCGAGCGCCGGATCGGCTGAACGGTCGCCGGCGACGATCGGCCTCCGCGCAACTACCAGCACGCGATGTTGCTGTCAGTGCGCGATTCGGTCCCGCCGACCAGCGAAACTCCGCCGCGAGCCCGCGCGCAATCATCGCAGCCACAGCCGTCCAGCCGCATGATCATCTGTCCGCGGCCGAAATCGGCCGTTTCCAAACCGACCGTCACCTCGTGCCCGCGCCGGGCCAACTCCCTCGCAACCGCCGCGTCGAACCGCGTCTCCACGCGCATCGCATTGCCGTGATCCCATCGCCAGCGCGGCGCGTCGAGCGCCTGCTGCGGGTCCATCCCGAAATCGATCGCGTTCATCGCCACCTGCACATGCCCCTGCGGCTGCATATACGCGCCCATCACGCCGAACGGCCCGATCGGCCGGCCGCCCCGCATCAGAAATCCCGGAATGATCGTGTGATACGTGCGCTTGCCCGGCTTGAGCGCGTTCGCGCGCGTCGGATCGAGCGAAAAATCGGCCCCGCGGTTCTGCAGCGCGATCCCCGTCCCCGGCACGACGATGCCCGAGCCGAACCCCATGTAATTCGACTGGATATACGACACCATGTTGCCCTCGCCGTCCGCGCAGCACAGGTACACCGTGCCCGAACTCGACGGCGTGCGCGTCGTGCGTACCTCGGCTGTCTCGCCGATCAGCCGCGCCTTCGCCTCGCCGTACTCGGGCGCAAGGTACCGCGCGTAGTCGAATCCGGTGTCGTCCGGATCGCTGACCGTGTCGAACGCGTCCGCGAACGCGAGTTTGATCGCCTCGATCTGCCGGTGGTACGTGAGTACGCGGTCGTCGTGCGCGACGTCGAAGTTGCGCAGGATGTTCAACGCCATGAGTGCGACGATGCCCTGTCCGTTCGGCGGGATCTCGCATACCTGCCAGCCGTCGCGGTAGTCGAGCCGCATCGGATCGACCCAGCGCGGCGCGTATGCGGCCAGATCGTCGTATCTGAGATAACCGCCGTCCGCGCGACTGGCCCGGTCGATCGTGCGGGCGAGATCGCCTTCGTAGAACGAGCGTGCGTTGGTCGCGCCGATCTCGGTCAGCGAGTCCGCATGATTTGGCAGCGTGACGATGTCGCCGGCCTGCGGCGCATGATGATCGTCGCCGTACGTGAATGTGCGGAACCATTCCGCGAACCGGCCATCGTTGTCATCGCTGCCACCGTTCGCACGACGGTAGCTGTCGGCGCCGCGCCGCCACCAGTAGGCGAGGTTTGGATTGGCCGCGTAGCCGTTGCGCGCGTAGTCGATGGCCGGCGCAAGATCGTCGGCCAGGGAGAGATTGCCGTAGCGTTCGTTGAGCGCGGCCCATGCGGCGGGCGCGCCCGGCACGGTGACCGGCGTCCAGCCGAGGTACGGCATGCGACCGTTCGCAGTGATGTTGCCGTCCGCGATGACGCGGTCGATGGAGATTCCGCGCGGCGCCGGGCCGCTGGAGTTGAGTCCGACGAGCCGCTGATCGCGGGCGCTCCAGGCGATGCAGAACGCGTCCGATCCGATGCCGTTCGACGTCGGTTCGACCACGGTGAGTGCGGCCGCGGCGGCGACCGCCGCGTCGAACGCGTTGCCGCCCTTGAGCATGACCTGCAGCCCGGCGGCCGACGCCTGCGGCTCGGAACAGTTGACCATCGCGCGGTTGGCGTAGATCGGGTAGCGCTGGGATGGATAGCGCTGGGCGAGCGGATCGAAGGTTGCGGATGCCATGCGTCCATTATCGCGCCGCCGGCCGGCGGGTGAGTCCCGGAAAATTCTTACGAGAATCGGGAATAAAAAGTTGCGACACAAAGTTGAGTGGTGTAGGCTCAAGTTTTGGAAAACAAAAAAGGCCGACATCCTCGAGACGAGGGCGGTACGGCGGCGATCATGAGATCGCGGCCGCGCGGCTTCCCGAAACTTGAGCGAAGAAACGTCAACGAATCATCAACCAAAGGAGCACATTATGGGACGTGCAGTAGGTATTGATCTTGGTACTACGAACTCCTGCATCGCTACGCTGGAAGGCGGCGAGCCGACCGTCATCGTGAACGCGGAAGGCATGCGTACCACGCCGTCCGTCGTCGCGTTCTCCAAGTCCGGCGAGATCCTCGTCGGCGAGGTCGCCAAGCGTCAGGCCGTCACCAACGTCGACCGCACTATTTCTTCCGTCAAGCGTCACATGGGCACTGACTGGACCGTCGAGATCGACGGCAAGAAGTGGACCCCGCAGGAGATCTCCGCGCAGATCCTGATGAAGCTGAAGAGGGACGCCGAAGCGTACCTCGGCGAGCCGGTCACGGACGCCGTCATCACCTGCCCGGCATACTTCAACGACGCCCAGCGTCAGGCCACCAAGGACGCCGGCACGATCGCCGGCCTGAACGTGCTGCGCATTATCAACGAGCCGACCGCCGCCGCGCTGGCGTACGGCCTCGAAAAGGGCAAGGACGACGAGCACATCCTCGTCTTCGATCTGGGCGGCGGCACCTTCGATGTCTCGCTGCTGGAGATCGGCAAGGACGAGGACGGCTTCTCCACCATTCAGGTGCAGGCCACGAACGGCGACAACCACCTCGGCGGCGACGACTGGGATCAGAAGATCATCGACTGGCTGGTCGGCGAGGTCAAGAACAAGTATGGCGTTGATCTGAGCAAGGACAAGATCGCGCTGCAGCGTCTGAAGGAAGCCGCCGAGCAGGCGAAGAAGGAACTGTCTTCGTCTACCTCGACCTCCATCAACATGCAGTACCTGGCCATGACCCCTGACGGCACCCCGGTCCACCTCGACGAGACGCTGACCCGTGCGCACTTCGAGGAAATGACCTCCGATCTGCTCGGCCGTTGCCGCACGCCGTTCAACAACGTGCTGCGCGACGCGGGCATCGGCGTGAGCGACATCGACCACGTCGTGCTCGTCGGCGGTTCGACCCGTATGCCGGCCGTCAAGGAACTCGTCAAGGAGCTGACCGGCGGCAAGGAAGCGAACCAGTCCGTGAACCCGGATGAGGTCGTGGCCGTCGGCGCCGCCGTGCAGTCCGGCGTCATCAAGGGCGACCGCAAGGACGTCCTGCTGATCGACGTGACCCCGCTGTCGCTGGGCATCGAGACCAAGGGCGGCATCATGACCAAGCTCATCGAGCGCAACACCGCCATCCCGACCAAGCGTTCCGAGGTCTTCTCGACCGCCGAGGACAACCAGCCGTCCGTGCTGATCCAGGTCTACCAGGGCGAGCGTGAGTTCGCCCGCGACAACAAGCCGCTGGGCACCTTCGAGCTGACCGGCATCGCGCCGGCTCCGCGTGGCGTCCCGCAGATCGAGGTCACCTTCGACATCGACGCCAACGGCATCGTGCACGTGTCCGCCAAGGACAAGGGCACCGGCAAGGAGCAGTCGATGACCATCACCGGTGGCTCTGGCCTGCCGAAGGACGAGATCGACCGCATGGTCAAGGAGGCCGAGGCCCACGAGGCCGAGGACAAGCAGCGCAAGGAGGAGGCCGAGACCCGCAACCAGGCCGAGGCGTTCGCCTACCAGACCGAGAAGCTCGTGAACGACAACAAGGACAAGATCTCCGACGAGATCGCCAAGGAAGTCACCGAGAAGGTCAACGCGCTGAAGGAAGCCCTCAAGGGCGACGACATCGAGAAGGTCAAGACCGCGCAGAGCGAGCTGATGACCTCCGCGCAGAAGATCGGCGAGGCGCTGTACTCGCAGCAGGCCGCGGCCGGTGCCGCCGGCGCTGCTGGCGCGGGTGCTGCCGCCGGTGCCGGTGCGTCGGGTGCCGCGAATGGTGGCGACGACGACGTGGTGGACGCCGAAGTCGTGGACGATGACGACGACAAGAAGGACAACAAGTAATCATGTCCGAGTTCAACAAGGACGATTACCTGAACGACCTGCCGGACGTGGACGACGTGGCTGCTGGCGCGGCTGCATCGGCCGCCTCTGCCTCGGCTGACTCGGCGAAGGCCGAGCAGCCGGCCTCGGATTCCGCGACTAAGGAAGCGTCGGAGGACAAGCCCTCCACGAAGGAAGAATCGACTGAGAAGCCTGAGGATTCCAAGGATGCTTCCGCTACCGCTGATGCCGCCGCTGACTCCGACGCCAAGTCCGACCAGTCCGCCGACGACACCCTCACCCCGCTTGGCAAGGCCAAGAAGGAGGCCGCCGATTATCTCGAGGCCCTGCAGCGCGAGCGCGCGGAGTTCGTCAACTACCGCAACCGCGCCCAGAAGGAGCAGGAACGCTTCCGCCAGCACGGCATCATCGACGTGCTGACCGCGCTGCTGCCCGCCCTCGACGACATCGACCGCATTCGCGAGCACAGCGAGATGGACGATTCCTTCAAGGCTGTGGCCACGAAGATCGACAAGGCGTTCGAGAAGTTCGGCGTCGAGAAGTTCGGCGAAAAAGGCGAGGACTTCGACCCGACCAAGCACGAGGCGATCCTGCACAAGCCGGACGCGTCGGCCGAGAAGGAAACCGTCGACACCGTGGTGGAAGCCGGCTACCGCATCGGCGACCGCGTCATCCGCGCCGCCCGAGTGGTCGTCGCCTCCCCCCAAAACTAAATCCCATCCCTATCCCTAAAAATCACGTTGTAGAAGTCGGCATATGCTTTCGTGCGAACTTCTACCAACGTAAGGTGTGGCAACCAACGAGCGTGGGGCAGTGGTATGTGTTGCCCGGCCGTAAGACTTGGCCGAGCGGCCCGGAGCGTGCCGGGCAACACATACCACTGCCCCACGCGGTCACCGCACATCATCACACACGTAATGAAAGGAGACATGATGGCTGAAAATGAATGGCTGAGCAAAGACTTCTACAAAGTCCTTGGTGTCTCCAAGGACGCCAGCGACGCCGACATCACCAAGGCATACCGCAAGCTGGCCCGCAAATACCATCCTGATCTGAACAAGACCAAGGAGGCCGAGGAGAAGTTCAAGGACATCTCCGAGGCATACGACGTACTTAATAACAAGGAAACCCGCCAGAAGTACGACGCGATCCGCCAGTTCGGCATGGGAGGCGCGCGCTTCGCCGGCGGCTCCGGCAGCGGAGGATTCGACGCGTCCGGCTTCTCCGACGTCTTCGGTTCGATGTTCGGCGGTGGCAACGGCGGCAACATCCGCTTCTCCACGAGCGGCGGCGGCCCGACCAATCTCAACGACATCTTCTCGATGTTCGGCGGCGCGGCGGGTGCCGGCGCAGGCCGTGGCGGTTTCGGCCAGCAAGGCGGCCCGTACGGCCAGTACTCGCAGTACGAGTCCGCTCCCGAGCCGGAGAACGGCGAGGACCGCACGTCGAAGATCAAGCTGACGTTCCGTCAGGCGGTCAAGGGCGCGACGGTTTCGCTGAGCGTGGACGGCAAGAAGTTCAAGACGCATATTCCGGCCGGCGTGAAGGACGGTCAGAAGATCCGTCTGGCCGGTAAGGGCAAGCCGGGCCGCAACGGCGGCAAGGCCGGCGACCTGTATCTGAACGTGAGCGTGGCGGATGACCCGAAGTTCACGATGAACGGGCATGATCTGGTCGTGGATCTGCCGGTGACCGTGGGCGAGGCCGTGGCCGGCGCGAAGGTTGAGATGAAGGACATCGACGGCGAGCCGGTGACGTTCAAGGTGCCGGCTGGTTCGTCGAGTGGTACGGAAGTGCATGTTGCCGGTAAGGGCGTGAAGAACGGCAATGCGTTCGGCGACCTGATCGGGCGCGTGCAGATTCACGTGCCTGCCAAGCCGGGGCTGGGCCTGAAGCACGCGGCGAAGGAGTTCGACAAGGCGTCGGACGATTTCGCGGCGGAGCTGGCCGAGCAGCGGTGATGTGATTTCCTGTTATTGTGGCTGAGCGAGGCGAGCGGAGAAATCTTTTCAGGGGGAGTGACTCGATGAAGATTTCTCCGCTCGGCTGCGCCTCGGTCGACATGACAGGGGTGAGACTCTGCTCGGGTGACATGACGGGGCGTGGGTATGACGCTCCCTCAGTCTCGCTTTCGCGAGCCAGCTCCCTCAGCCGAGGGAGCCAAGAAACAGTAAGGAGATGAGTGCATATGGCGAGAATCGCGCAGGAAGTCAAGCGTGCCTACGCCGCGTGTGCGGCGGCGCTCGTCTCCGGTCGCGCCGATCTCGACGCGGTGGACTCGTTGGGATTGAACGTTGAGCTGCCGGTGTTCGCGGTCGGTCAGGCGGCCGAACTGGCGGGTGTGCATCCGCAGACATTGCGGCAGTACGACCGTCTCGGGCTGGTTGTGCCCAAGCGCACTGAAGGCGGTGCGCGCCGCTACACGTTGCGTGACATCGACCGGCTGGCCCAGGCTCAGCATCT
This sequence comes from Bifidobacterium sp. SO1, assembly GCF_018555335.1. Taxonomy (NCBI): domain Bacteria; kingdom Bacillati; phylum Actinomycetota; class Actinomycetes; order Bifidobacteriales; family Bifidobacteriaceae; genus Bifidobacterium; species Bifidobacterium sp. SO1. The sequence goes on from NZ_JAFEJR010000009.1 coordinate 97,085, forward strand.
GAGCCAGTCCGAGGGTATCAATCTGGCCGGTATCACGCGCATCCTCTCGTTGCAGGAGGAGAATCGCCAGCTGCGCCGGCAGAACCGTCATCTGCGTCGTCGGCTTGAGGGCGACAGCGTGTTCGAGGCCGGCATCGACGGCGAGGTCGTCGAAGTACGTCAGGCCAAGTCGAAGTATTACCGCATCTGGCGGCGTGGCAGCGGCAAGCCGTTGCAGATTACGGCCGGCCCGGCCGACGAGGCCGAGCTCATCCCCTCCGAGCTTGTGCTGCTTGGCGATTAGCCGGTCGGTCGCGGCCTCTTGTGCCGTCTTTCCGATCCTGATACGGGCCGATACGAAATCGACATTGCGCGGCGCGTGCTCGTCCGTGAGGTTTGGTGAGATAGATACAGCAAACCGATATCGAAGGAAAGGTGCCTTGCGATGCTGCTCAAAGCCGTGTTCTGGGATATGGATGGCACGTTGATCGACTCCGAGCCGTACTGGCATGCCGGGGAAATGGAGATCGCCAAGGCACATGGCGGCTACTGGGATCTCGACCTCGCATGGCAGGGGTCGGGCACGCCGGTGCCGCAGGTCGCGCAGCGCATGGTCGACCACGGATGCCAACTGTCGATCGAGGAGATCGGCAAGGGCATGATCGATTACGTGGCGAAGGCCGAAGCCGCGCACATGCCGTGGATCCCCGGCGTGACCGCCGTGCTCGAATCGTTGGTCGCCGCGGGCATCCCGTCTGTGCTGGTCACCACGTCGCCGCGCCATCTGGCTCAGGGACTGGTCGATCAGGCGCCGAAGGACGCGTTCGCCGGGTTCATCTGCGGTGACGACGACGTGGAGAAGAAACCGTCTCCCGAACCGTATCTGGCCGCGGCCAAGTTACTGGGCATCGCGCCGGAAGACATGGCATATTGCGTGGCGCTGGAGGACTCGATGAGCGGCCTGAAGTCGGCGGCCGCGTCGGGCGCGACGTTGATCGCGCAGACCGGATACATCAACACGGATACCTCCAACGGCCCGCAGTTCGCGTCGATCTCCTCGTACGACGGCGTGACGGCCGACGTGCTCGACGGCTACGTGCGCCAGCGTGTCGGCGCGTGATGGTTATTAAACGTGTGAATGGGTGTGACGCTCCCCCAGTCAGCTTCGCTGACAGCCCCCTCAGCCGAGGGGGCCAAGATTCTTCCAATGTCGCAAGGCGTTTTGACCGCTGAAGTCGCGTGAAAATATAGCTTGCGCGGAGTAGGCTGGTCAGTGACCATACACGCGTATTAAGGAGGCGTATCATGGCTGATTTTGATTTTGGCGATGGCCTGCGCAAGGTGTTCCTTGCAGGCGTCGGTGCTCTTGCCACCACCGTGGAGAAGAGCCAGGAGATCGTCGACGATCTCGTCAAGAAGGGTGAACTGACGGTCGAACAGGGCAAGGCTCTCAACACCGAGCTCAAGCGCAAGGCCGCCGAGGTCAAGGAGGAGTCCGCCAAGAAGGATGCGGCCGCCGAGGAGCCCAAGGCCGAGTGACCGCAAGGTCATTCATCGTCATTTCGACCGAACGTCAGTGAGCGGAGAAATCCTATGAAGCCTACCAGCGCATAGGATTTCTCCGCTTGTCATATCAACCGTCATATCAAGCTCAGGGGTGCTTATGGCCAACGGAATCAACGCATACACGCAGACTGAATGGTCGGGGGAAACGCTCGACCTGTTCGGTCCGCGCCGCGACGTGTTCTCCGAACGCTACCATCTCACCCGCTGGGGCAAGATCAAGCGGCTCAAGCAGATCGCCGGCATCGCCAAGCAGTTCGACGTCGCCCACGGTCTAACCCCGGTCAAAATGCGGCTCATGCTCGAGGCGCTCGGGCCCACGTTCGTCAAAGTCGGCCAGATCCTGTCGATGCGTTCGGAAATGCTGCCGCAATCGTTCTGCGACGAACTGGCTAAACTGCGCGCCGACGCCGATCCGATGCCGTACGAAACCGTCGTCGAAACGCTGTCGCACGAATACGGCCGCCCGGTCGACGAGATCTTCGAGCACATCGACGCCACACCGCTCGGTTCCGCATCGCTCGCACAGGTCCACCGCGCCACGCTCCTCACCGGCGAGGACGTGGCCGTCAAGGTCCAGCGACCCGGCGTGCGAGAAACGATGGCACAGGACGTGTCGATCATGCGATCGATCGCAAAAGTCGCCACCAAAGTCGTCTCCACCGCGCAGGTCGTGGACCTCGGCGGCGTGGTCGAGGAACTGTGGGACACGTTCGAATCCGAAACCGACTTCCTCGTGGAGGCGCGCAATCTCGCGGAATTCAAACGATTCTGCGAGCCGTACAAGTACATGGACTGCCCGAAGCCGTACATGGACCTGTGCACTGAACACGTTGTCGTGATGGACTACATCGAAGGCATCTCCGTCTCCCATCCCGACCGGCTCATTGCCGCCGGCTACGATCTCAAGGAAATCGGCACCAAACTCGTCGACAACTACGCCACGCAGATATTGGACGACGGCTTCTTCCACGCCGACCCGCACCCCGGCAACATCATGGTCGCCGGCGGACAGATCGTCCTGCTCGATCTCGGCATGACCGGTCGGCTCAACATGAAGACGCGGCAGGTCATGAAACAGATGATCTTCGCCGTTGCCAAGCAGGACACGCCTGCGCTCGCCGACGGTTTGCTGCGGTTCGCCGGATCTGCCAATAATCCTGAGGACTATCCCGCGCTGCTTGCCGATCTCGACACGATCGTCGCCGAGTACGGCACGGTCGATCTGTCCGATCTGGACATCGCCGCGTTCATCACCGAACTGACTCAGCTCGCGCAACGGCACGGGATCGAGGTGCCGAGTTCGGTCACGACGGTCGGGCGCGCGTTGGTGACGCTCGAGGGGTTGCTCGACGAGTTCATTCCCGACGTGAACATGATCGAGATCATCTCGAAGCACATCGCGACGAGTAAGTCGCCCAAACAGGCGGCGCGAGACGAACTGGAGTCACTTGGTGTCGAGGGACATCTCGCGCTGCACGGGCTGCTGAGCGCGCTGGCCGAGGCGAAGACCGCGTCGCGCATGCTTACGCGCGGGCAGTTGCGCGTCAATGTGGAACTGATCGGTGCGGAGGAGCCGATGAACAAGCTTTCCGACATGGTGAACCGCTTAACTATGGCGCTGATCGTCGTTGGGCTGTTCGTCGGGTCATCGATCGTGTATTTCGCCGGCATGAAGCCGATCATTTTCGGCATCCCGGTGGTTGGTTTTATGGGCTACGTGGTCGCGTTCGTGCTGTCCGCGTGGATCGTCTTCGACATCAACTTCAAGCGCCGCAAGAAGCGGTGAGCGCTGGGCGGTACTCGTGTTCGCAACTTCATAAGTCAGTTATGAAGTTATGGACCAAACTTCATAAAAATTTTATGAAGTTGCGGTGGTGTCAGTTGAGTGCCGCGAGAATGTAAGGGTCGGTGAGCGCGGGCGGTACTTGGTCTACGGTGGCGCCATCGTTGTCATTTCGACCGAGCGCAGCGAGCGGAGAAATCTTCCGCGGATTTGCGTTTTCGGAAGATTTCTCGACTCGGCTTCGCCTCGCTCGAAATGACATGAAGACAGCTTCGCTCCGCTTGAAATGACACAAAGACAGGTTTGACTCACTCAGAATGACGTGGAGACAGCTTCGCTCCGCTTGAAATGACGTGGAGATGTATGGGCTTCCGCTGTTACCGGCGGCGGGAGGAGATCCACCAGTTGAGGATGGAGCCGGCGGCGACGAGGAGCGCGCCGCACCAGAACGGCAGGGACAGCGCGAGACCGAGCAGGACAGCGCTGGCGGCGGTGGACAGAACCGGTGCGGCGTAGCTCGCCATTGCCAACGTGCGCATGCTGCCGTGCAAAATGCCGTGACCCCAGCAGGCGTAGCCGCCCGCGATCGACGCCGCCGCGCCGAGCACGGCCAGCCATCCCCAGATCGACGGGGCGGCTGGAGGCCAGCCCTCGCCCGACGTGAAGTGAATCACCCACAATGCCACCGCCACGAACGGGAAGAACACGGACGTGCCATCCTTTCCGTCGGCCATCGCGGGCGTGAACACCGCATACACCGACCATGCGGACGCGCCGGCGAACGCAAGCAGATACGGCAGCGGATTCGCGGCGATATGCTGTGCGGCCAGTCCCCAGTCCAGGCCGCTGTTACCGCCGACCGCCAGCACCACGCCGGCAGTGGCGACGATCGCGCCCGGCAACACGCGCAGTACGGAGCGCAGTCGGCTGGGACGCGTGTTGCCGTCGCTGCGCCCGCCGACGCCATCGGCGGTGCCATCGTTGGCAGCCGCGGCGATATTGCGGCGATCTGCCGCAACGCCGCGTCGCCGCACGGTCGGGAACACGGCGGCCGTCAGCAGCACCATCATCGTCGGCCACAGATAATTCACCAGACTCACCTCGACCGACGATTCGGCCGTGCTCGCGAGCCCGATCGACAGCGAGATCGACGATTCGTAGAACACGAACAGCAATCCACCGAACAGCAGGTATTTGCGCGGATATTCGCGCAACGGCGCGGGACGGTGGAAGATCATGAGCAGCACGACGCCGGTGGTGTAGATGAGCGCCGAGCCGAGCGTCGCGCCGAACGCGTCGGCGACCACGCGCACGAGACCGGTCATCATGCTCCACAGCAGGATCGCGCACAAGCCGACCGTCGTCGCGGCCGACGAGATGGGGTGGCCGCCGGCGGAGGGCCGCTGGGTGGCCGATGCCGGCGGCTGTGATTGCGCGGATTGCTGCGGATGATCGGTCATGACGGGTCCTTCGTCTGGGGTGATGCTGATGCCAGAGCCATTCTATGTGGGATGGTGCCGGGCTGGGCCTGGATGCGCGGAACGACTTGCCGACGGTTTCTCGGAGCTGCCTTCGCAGGTATGGGGCGGGTGCGTGCGATGGAGAGCAGACGTCACCCGCCTTGGCGGTTGAAGATGCGGCCGGTGCTTTCGAGCGGGGTGCGGCGCATGGGGTCGGTGGACTCACGCACGACCATCGGGCACTCCACCGTGAACACCCCGTGGTGCGGCCGCCCGGCCAGCGCATCCAGCAGATACCGCGCGGCCATCTTGCCGAGCATCGGAATGTTGTTGTCGAACGTGGTCAACGTCGGATGCGCGTTCGCCGCGAACACGAACCAGTTGTCGTGCCCGACCACGGCCACGTCCTGCGGCACGCGTTTGCCGGCCGCCATCAGCCCGCGCACCGCCCCGCGCGCGATCTCGTCGCTCAAACAGTAGATCGCGTCGAGATGCGGGTGCTGCTCGATCAGCAGTTGTGCCGCCCGCTCGCCCCACTCCTCGCTCCACGCGTCGAACAGCACCGCCACGGGCCGGAAATCGTACAGTGTGAACGTGCGCCACGCCCCGCGCGCACGGTCCTTCGCGGCCTGGAAATCCTCCGGCCCGGCGATGATCGCAATATACCGCCGACCCAGGCTGAGCAGGTACTCGATCGCCTGCGCGCCCGCGCCAACGTTGTCACAGATGATCGAGCAGTCGGCCGGATCGCGCGACGGATCGTACGCGTAGATGACCGGCAGTCCCATCGTGGTCTTCGGATCGAGCGGAGGCCGCGGGTTCGTCGTGCTGCCGACGACGATCAGGCCGTCCACACCATGCGCCGCGAGCCGGTCGATATGGCTGCGTTCGAGCGCGGGTCGGCCGTGCGAACTCATGAGCAACGCGGCGTGATTGGAGGCTCCCAGCGTGGTCTCCGCGCCGGTGAGCATCGGCAGGGCGAACCGGCCGTTGTAGTCGGAGGTGATGAGTCCGACGAGTCCGGAGCGTTGGCGGTGGTGCGGCGACGACGCGGAGGCGGATTCGGTCGATTTGCGATAGCCGAGCTGCTGGGCGGCTTCGATGATCGCGCGCTGCGTGCTCGCGGAGACGCGGTCGGTGCGGTTGGGCGCCTTCGATGCGGTGGCGATGGATACGTTCGCAAGACGCGCGACGTCGGCAAGGGTGGGACGGCGGCGTGACGGTTGCGGGGCGGGAGGGAGATTTCTCGACTCGCTGCGCTCGCTCGAAATGACAGGGGATGGAGAGTGGCGTGCCGACTGATGCGATTGCGACGGTGCGATATCGGCGATGGTTGCGTGAGCGTTCACAAATAATAGGGTATGCGAAAATTTTCGCATTCGCAAGACCCGCGGACGCGACGGTTAACGCTCACTTAATATCGTCATCGACAACAGCCGAAAGGGCGCCACCGCATGGCAGCGGACCTCTCCGACGGCCGGAAACAACAGCAGTAAGCAGTACCTACAGTGTCGAAAGGACGCACCATGACTACGCAACATGTCACGGTCACTTCGCCGTTCTGGAAGCGGTATCGTGAGAACGTTGCCAAGGAAGTGATCCCCTACCAGTGGGCGGTCATCAACGACGAACAGAAGATCGACATCCCGCGCGACCCGTCCGGCGCCAAGCAGGACATCGACTACCACTACAGCCGCGCCGTGCGTAACCTGCGCATCGCCGCCGGCGACGAGAAGGGCGAGTTCAAGGGCTTCGTCTTCCAGGATTCCGACGTGTACAAGTGGCTCGAGGAAGCCGCGTACTCGCTCGCGTACGAGCCGGACGACCAACTCAAGGAGCTGTGCGACAAGCTCGTCGACCTCATCGCCCGCGCCCAGCGCCCCGACGGCTACCTCGACACCCCGTACATCATCAAGTCCGGCGCGTTCGCCAAGCGCAACCGCTTCACCCAGATCCAGCAGTCCCACGAGATGTACGTGATGGGCCACTACATCGAGGCCGCCGTCGCGTACTACGAGGTCACCGGCAACCAGCAGGCGCTCGACGTCGCCAAGAAGATGGCCGACTGCCTCGACGCGAACTTCGGCGAAACCGACGGCAAAATCCCCGGAGCCGACGGCCACCCGGAGATCGAACTCGCGCTCGCCCGCCTGTTCGAGGTCACGCACGAAGACAAGTACCTGAAGCTCGCGCAGTTCTTCATCGACGTGCGCGGCAAGGACCCGAGCTTCTACGACAAGCAGAACGAGAAGATCGGCGACGGCTCGACCGACATCTTCCCGCAGATGCGCGGCTGGACGCACGAGTACACGCAGACCGCACGTCCGATCCGTCAGCAGCTCACCGCCGAAGGCCACGCCGTGCGCGTCGGCTACATGCTCACCGGCGTCGCCCACGTCGCCCGTCTGACCGGCGACACGGAACTCGAGGAGACCGCCAAACGCCTGTGGCACAACATCGTCACCAAGCGCATGTACATCACCGGCGGCGTCGGTTCGACGCACGTCGGCGAGGCGTTCACCTACGACTACGACCTGCCGAGCGACACCATGTACGGCGAGACCTGCGCGTCCGTCGCCATGAGCTTCCTCGCGCACCAGATGCTCGAACTCGAGACGCGTGGCGAATACGCCGACGTGCTCGAGAAGGAGCTGTTCAACGGCTCCATCGCCGGCATCGCGCTCGACGGCAAGCACTTCTACTACGTTAACGCGCTCGAGGCCGACCCGCAGGCTACCGAGCACAACCCCGACCGCTACCATGTGCTCATGCACCGCGCCGAATGGTTCGGCTGCGCGTGCTGCCCGGCCAACATCGCGCGACTCATCGCGTCCGTGGACCGCCACCTGTACACCGTGCATGAGGACAAGCGTGAGATCATCGCCCACCAGTTCATCGCGAACGACGCCGAGTTCTTCGACGGCGTGAAGGTCTCGCAGAAGTCCAACTTCCCATGGGACGGCCACATCGAGTTCACGGTGAGCGTGCCGGAAGGCGCGCAGCCGGTTCAGTTCCTCGTGCGCATCCCGTCGTGGTCCGCATCCAAGCACGAGATGACCGTGAACGGCGAGGACGCGCGCCGCCTGCCGGTCGTGGACGGATTCGTGACGATTGCCGCGGCCGCCGGCGAGACGACGACCGTGACGCTCGACCTGGACATGGCCGTGAAGTTCATGCGTTCGAAGACGCTGGTTCGCCACGACATCGGCAAGATCGCCGTGATGCGCGGACCGATCGTGTTCTGCGCCGAGGAAACCGACAACACCGCACCGCTGTGGAACTACCACATCGGCAGCCACGACGCCGACCGCGCGAAGGCCGAATACCACTTCGGCGAACTCGACGGCGTGGAGGTCATCACGATCCCGGCCACCAAGCGCACGCATGACGGCGACGACTTCCCGCTGTACGCGGACGTCGAGGAGCACCCGGTCGGGGAGAAATCCTACGACTTGAAGCTCATCCCGTACTACGCGTGGGCCAACCGCGAGATCGGCCAGATGCAGGTCTGGTTCGACTCCGACTTCTGATCCCCGTCCTGGCCCCTCGGCCGAGGGGCCGTCGCCCTGTCATTTCGACCGGGCGAATTGACCCACCTGTCATTTCGACCGAGCGCAGCGAGCGGAGAAATCTTACGAGAGCGTATCGCATCGAAGGATCTCTCGACTGCGCTTCACTCCGCTCGAGATGACAGTGAAGTGACTTCACTCCGCTCGAGATGACAATCCGACAGTTTTTCACCAATCAACGAAGAAGGAAACAACAACAATGAGTGCTGCAACTCAGGACGCTTCCGCAGTGAAGCTTTCTACGAAGGAGAAGATCGCCTACTCCTTCACCGACATGGCCGGCAACCTGCTGTACGTGACGATCTCGTCGTACATCATGTACTTCTACACCAACGTCTTCCACATCCCGGCCGCCGGCGCGCTGGGCGCGGCGACCATCCTGCTCGTCGCCCGCTTCGCCGACGCGATCTCCGCCATCGTGTGGGGCTCCATCGTCGACCACACCAACACCAAGTGGGGCCAGTCCCGCCCGTGGTTCCTGTGGCTGTGCGTGCCGTTCGCGGTCACCGTGTGGATCGCGTTCACCGCGCCGAGTCTGCCTGAAGGCGCCCCGAAGTTCGCGTACGCGCTGATCACCTACATCCTGGCCGCCGGCGCCGTCTACACCGGCATCCAGACCCCGATCACCGCCATCCTGCCGAACCTCACCTCCGACCCGACCGAGCGCAACAACGCCAACTCCTTCCGCATGGCCGGCGGCCAGATCGGCTCCTTCATCACCTCGTCCTTCACCATCCCGCTGGTCGGTGTCTTCGGCACCATGGTTGGCGGCGGCGACAAGGCCGGCTTCATGATCGTCACCGCGATCTGGGGCGTCATCGCCATCGCGCTGCTCCTGTTCTCCTTCAAGAACCTCAACGAGCGCAACTACCACCCCGAACTCAACAAGCCGATCCCGCTGAAGGACTCCTTCAAGGCCGCCAAGGGCAACTGGCCGTGGATCATCCTCGTCGTCGCGTTCGTGATCTACTGGGTCGCCCAGTCCACCCGTAACGGCGTGTCCACCTACTACGCGCAGTACGTGCTCGACAACCGCAACCTGACCTCGCTGTTCAACGGCGTGCAGGTCCTCGGCCTGCTCGGCACCATTGCCATGCCGATCATCGCCAACAAGACCAAGAACAAGACCCTAACCATGATCATCGGCCTCGTCATCGGCGGCGTCGGCCAGGCGCTCATGCCGCTCGCCGGCACCAACGTCCCGCTGCTCGTTATCTTCTGGACCATCGGCGTGTTCGGCGCGGCCATCGCCATCGGTATGCCGTTCGGCATGCTCGCCGACACCGTCGACTACGGCGAGTGGAAGACCGGCGTGCACGCGGCCGGCTTCCTGACCGCCGTCGGCTCCGCGTTCTGCATCCAGGTCGGCTCCGGCTTCGGTGCGTTCCTGCCGCTCGAGATCATGGGCGCGGCCGGCTACGACGCCAACAAGGAAGTCCAGTCGCAGTCCGCGCAGGACGCGATCAGCTTCTGCTTCATCTGGCTGCCGGTCATCGTCTACGTCATCGTCGGCGTGATCATGTGTTTCTACCGCAAGTACGAGAAGATGGAGCCGCAGATCAAGGCCGAGCTGGCCGAGCGTCACGCGAAGGCGCTCGCCGAAGCCGGCGAGTGATCCCGCCTCGGTCGGTCTGCCGGCCGATCGAAACAGCCGAATGCCGATAACCGAATAACCAAACGGATTCCGCGTGGAGCGTGACCCGGTGCGCGATTGGCCGGGGCGTCACCCGCGCGGGATCCGACTCGTCATCCGCAAGCCGTGTGTATGTAGCGTTACGCCCCGCCGCATCCGCACGGCTTGCGTCGTATCCGGCTGCATTCCGAATCGGTGATCCTTGGCTAGGTTCGCTGAGCGTCCGTTTTCTGTCAGGATAGTTCCGGTTCTTGTGGGAAGCGGACGCTGATCGTTCTTCTTACGTCCGTTTCTCGCTAGGATCACGCCGGTTCTTGTGGGAAGCGGACGCTCTTGCCGTGCTTAGCGTCCGCTTTCGTCCAGTAGTGGGGTGGTCCTGGACGAAAGCGGACATATCCGTATGTGCCGGCAGCTGGGGCAGTGGGTGGGCTAGGCTCGGAATGGAAATCCAAGCGGGTGGCCTAAGGGAGGAAACCATGGCATCCAACACGTTCCTCAAGCATCTTCTCGTCGGCGGCGCGGTGGCCGCCGGAGCCGCGGCATGGGCGATCAAGCCGCGTTCGTTCACCGACAAGCAGCACAACTACGTGCCGTCCGTGCCGGACGTCTGGTACGCGCACCGCGGCCTGCACGACGCCGGTTCCGGCCTGACCCCGCAGTACGCGATCGAAAGCGGCGAATACGTGGCCCGCGCGCGCCGCATGGCCATGAAGGCCGGCTACGGCGACCCGTCCGTCACCACGTCGATCGCGCCGGAGAACTCGCTCGCCGCGTTCGCCGCCGCCGCCGAGGCCGGTTACGGCATCGAGCTCGACCTGCAGCTGACGAAGGACGGACAGGTCATTGTCGTGCACGATCCCGATCTCAAGCGCGTGGCCGGCGATCCGCGCCGCGTGGCCGATCTGACGTACGACGAGCTGACCCGCATCCCCCTGTTCCCGAACGATGCTCCGGGCACCGCGATCGCGTCCGAACTGCCCGGCGCCGACGATCCGGCGACCGTCACAACCCCCGCGAACCCGCCGGCCGGCTACTACCAGCACGTGCCGCTGTTCTCGGACGTGCTGCGCGTGGTCGCCGGCCGTGTGCCGCTGATCGTGGAGTACAAGTTCGACGACAACGCCGCGTTCGGTTCGCGCGAAGAAGAGCTGGTGGAGAAGGGCGACGCGCTGCTGCAGGCGTACGACGGCGCGTATGTGATCGAATCGTTCAACCCGCGGGCCGTGGAATGGTACAAGAACCATCGTCCGGAAGTGTGCCGCGGTCAGCTGGCGGGCGGTGTGACGCTCGAGGAAGACGGTTGGCTGGAGTGCGTGGCCGGACTGCTGATCTTCGACTGGATGTCGCGGCCTGATTTCGTGGCGTATGACTGGCATGGCGGCAACTATCCGCAGGTTCGTGCGTCCCGTGCGATGGGCGCGACGGCTGTCTCATGGACCGTGCGCAGCAGCGACGAGTTGGCCGAGTGCGATGACTGGTTCGACCGTCACATCTTCGAGGCGTTCGTGCCCGAGCGCTGAGGCGGGGTGCCCATCTCATCTCATAGGTGGGTGAAATAGGACACCGAAAATCATAAGTGGGTATTTGTGGACTAGTTAGACTCCGATCGGAGGTCCAAATAGTCCACAAATACCCACTTTCGTTATTTCGACGTGTGGGATGGTCCGGATCTACCCACCTTTGCCGTTGTGAGATCCGGATTCACCCACTTTCCGTCTTTCCCCGATCCGGGTTCACCCGTCCGTCATCCTGTGAGGTCCGGGTTTGCCCACTTATCATGTCACGTATCACCGTGACGATCGGTTGATCGGTTCCGTGTACGACTTCGTCAGTCGACCACGCCGTAGAGGCGGTCGCCGGCGTCGCCCAGACCCGGCACGATGTAGCACTTCTCGTTGAGCTTCTCGTCGACCGCGCACACGACGACCTTGAAATCGATGGACGGGTCGATGTGCTCCTGCACGAACTGGATGCCTTCCGGCGCGGCGATGATGCACACCGCGGTGACATCCTTGGCGCCGCGCTCGGCCAGATAATGCGTGGCGGCGACGAGCGTACCACCGGTGGCGAGCATCGGGTCGATGAGGAAGCACTGGCGGCCGGTCAGGTCGTCGGGCAGGCGGTTCGCGTAGGTGATCTGCTGGGTCGGGTGCTCCTCGTCGCGCTTCATGCCGAGGAAGCCGACTTCGGCGGACGGGATCATCTTGGTCATGCCGTCGAGCATGCCGAGGCCGGCGCGCAGCACGGGCACGATGATCGGGCGGGGTTCGGCGATGTGCTTGCCGATCATCGGGGCGACCGGCGTTTCGATCGGCTTGTCGACCACGTCGAGGTTGCGGGTGGCCTCGTATGCCTCCAGCATGACGAGTTCGGAGACGAGCTCGCGGAAGGTGGCGGAGGAGGTGTTCTTATCGCGCAGGACGGTGAGCTTGTGCTCGACCAGCGGGTGATTCAAAACAGTGAGTTCCATAAGACCCAAGCGTACTACGAAAGCCCCGCGCAATCGCTGGCCGGGGAGGGGTGCCGCGCCGGACGTTTTGGGATGGCGGCGGGCGGGGACGTGTGTCTCGCCGGACGGACTGCCGCGCCGGATGATTGCTCGATACGTTGACGCACCGCGCGTCTATTCGGACGTCGGCGCCGCATCGTCCGGCGCCATATCGTTCCGACATCGCCCGGAATCGGACGGATCGCACGGCGGTCGCGCGGGACGGCATACAATAGCGGCCATTGCATACGGTTGCATCGATTGGCGATACGCGAACCGATGCACGTCCGATCGACCGGCTCTCTGCAACGAGAGCAAGAGAGAAAGAAGCAAGATGGCAGCATCACCCGTCCCAACCACGTCTCGCCACCCACGTGAGACCGACGACGTCCCCGTTCCCGCAACCCTGCGAAAATCGCTGAAAAACCGCCACATCCAGCTCATCGCCCTCGGTGGCGCGATTGGCACCGGCCTGTTCTACGGTTCGAGTGAGTCGATCAGCCTCGCCGGCCCGAGCATCCTGCTCGCTTACCTGGTCGGCGGTCTCGCGATCTTCATGATCGTGCGAGCGTTGTCCGAAATGTCGGTCGAAGACCCGAAGGCCGGCGCGTTCAGCTACTACGCCACCCGCTACTGGTCGAAGCGCGCGGGCTTCGTCTCCGGCTGGAACTACTGGTTCAACTACATCCTCGTGTCGATGGTCGAGCTGTCGGTCGTCGGCTCATTTGTCAACTACTGGTTCCCGAACATTCCGCAGTGGGTGTCCGCGGCCGTGTTTCTCGTCGTGATCGCCGCCGCGAACCTGCTCGGCGTGAGCAAGTTCGGCGAGTTCGAATTTTGGTTCGCGATCATCAAGATCGTGGCCGTCGTCGCGATGATCCTCGGCGGTCTCGCGGTACTCGTCGCCAATCTCCCGACCGCGTCCGGCATCAAGGCCAGCTTCGCGAACTGGTTCGCGATCGACGGCGGTTTCTTCCCGCACGGCCTCATGCAGCGCACGGCCGACGGCCAGTGGACCGGTCTGCTCATGGCCCTGTGCGTCGTGATGTTCAGCTTCGGCGGCACCGAACTGATCGGCATCACCGCGGGCGAGACCGAGAACCCGCGCACCACGATCCCGCGTGCCACGAACGGCATCATCTGGCGCATCCTCGTGTTCTACATCGGCGCGCTCGGCGTGATCATGGCCGTGGTGCCGTGGAACACGATCGACGGCAAGTCCAGCCCGTTCGTGCAGATCTTCGACTCGGTGGGCGTGCACGCGGCCGCCGGCATCCTCAACTTCGTGTGCCTGACCGCCGTGATGAGCGTCTACAACTCCGGCCTGTACGCGAACTCGCGCATGCTGTACTCGCTCGCCAAGCAGGGCAACGCACCCGCGTACCTCGGCAAGCTCAACTCGCGCGGCGTGCCGGTCGCGGGCGTGATCACCTCCGCGATCATCACCGCGCTGGCCGTAGTTGTCGTGTTCCTGTGGCCGGAGTTCGCGTTCAACTATCTCATGTCGATCGCGACGATCGCCGGCGTGATCAACTGGTCGATGATCATGATCACGGAAGTGCACTTCCGCAAGGTCGTCGCGGCCGGCGACGGTCCGGCCGAACTTGCCGGACTGCAGGGCAAGACGGCGTTGGACGCGATCCACTTCAAGCTGCCGTTCGCGCGCGTGATGCCGTATATCGTGCTCGCGTTCCTTGCGCTCGTCGTGGTGCTCATGTGCTTCTCGCCGAGCTACCGCGTGGCCGTGGTCGCCGGCGTGATCTGGCTGGCGATTCTGCTCGCCGCCTACCAGATCACGCAGGTGCGCAAGTAATCACGCGCGGTAATCACTTGCTGGCAGAGAGATAGTCGGCCGCGTTGGTCGGGCTGGACGGCACCGCATGACCCTCGGTCACGGTGCCGAGGCCCGCAAGATACGCTTCGCGGCCGGCCTCGATCGCGTGCTTGAACGCGCGCGCCATCACCGGGATGTTGCCCGCGGACGCGATCGCCGTATACGCCATCACCGCGTCCGCGCCCATCTCCATCGCCTCGGCGGCCTGGCTCGGCCGGCCGATACCCGCGTCGATGATGACCGGCACATGCGCGTTGGCGATGATCACCTCGATGAAATCGCGCATCCGCAGCCCCTTGTTCGAGCCGATCAGCGAGCCGAGCGGCATCACGCACGCCGCGCCCGCCTCCTCAAGCTGCCGCGCCGCGATCGGGTCCGGGAACATGTACGGCATCACCACGAACCCCTCCTTCGCGAGCATCTCGGTCGCGCGGATCGTCTCCGCGTTGTCCGGCAACAGGTACTTCGTCTCGTGCTCGATCTCGACCTTCACGAAATCGGTCTGGCACACCTCGCGGGCGAGTCGCGCGATGCGCACCGCCTCTTCCGCGTTGCGCGCGCCCGACGTGTTCGGCAGCATCGTGATGCCCTTGGGGATGTAGTCGAGCAGGTTGTTCTCGGTGGTGCGGCAGCGGCGCAGCGCCATCGTGACGATCTGCGTGCCCGCGTTCTCGATCGTGGCCTTGATGAGGTTCAGATCGTAGCGGCCCGAACCGAGGATGAACCGGCTCGTGAACTTGTGCCCGCCGAGGATGAGCGGATCGGCGTCGCCGGTCGCAATCGCGTCGTAGGCGTGGGCGTCCGGCTCGGGCAGCAGCGCGGTGTTCGTGGCAGTGCCGACGAGTTCGTCGAGCGTCGGTTCGGTGGGCGAAACGTTGGGTTCGGTGGATGGTGCAGTCATGGTTACTCCAGTCATGGTTACTCCTTCGTATTCGATGTCGTATGGATGCCGTTGGTTGCCGCGGCATGCCCGTTGCCGGTCGTCACGGCCGTCACGGCCGTCAGCCGCCCTGCACGAACGTGACGATCTCCACGGTGTCGGTGCCCTTGAGCATCGTCTGCGCGCGCTTTGCCCGCGGCACGATCTCGCCGTTGAGCTCGACGGCCACACGGGCCGGCTTGAATCCCTTGCGCTCGATGAACTCGGCGACGCTGATCGGCCCGTCGAGCTGCTCCTCCTGACCGTTGACGATCATCGGTTCCCCTTCCCCGGCCGCGCCGGATTCGAAAAAAAGGGTCGCTGAAGCAGCCGTACCCTGTGAGGTGGTGCGCCCCTTCATGACCCTTGTCGTAAGTATCACTGGTTGTTCTTGAATTATGTTGAGTTGTCGCGCAAACGATCATCCGAACAGCGGCGCGGCGACACGGTGACGAGTCCGCGCGCAACGACGATGCAACGGATGCGAAAACCCGCGCAGACTGAAAAAATGATCGCGAACCGCCGCGCATCGATTGCGACGGCGAAACAACCCGTTTCCTTACGGCGGCATGACCCGCATCAAGTTGACGGTCGAAGTTCGCGACTTCCTCTCAGCCCAGCCGGGCTCCCGTTCGGTTGCGTGACCATCATAAGCCCCGGGGTGCGACAGGGCATCCAGCGGCGGTGCGATCCGCCGTGAAACGATGAAGCAGCGTATCCGCGTCAGGGGCTCGCACGATGATGGGCGGTATGACGACGTTGCAACATGGCACTGATTTCGCGAACACGGTCGATTTCGCGGGGCATCGCATCTCCAGGCTCGGCATGGGCACGATGGCGCTCGCCATCGAGGGACGTCCGGACCGTGAGACGGCGATCGGCACGATCCACGCCGCGCTCGACGCCGGCGTGCGCTACCTCGACACCGCGTGGTCGTACTACCTGCCGACCGCTCCGGGCGCGGACGGCACGGGCGTTCCCGGCGATTTCGGGTACGGCGAAATGCTGGTGCGCGACGCGCTCGCCAGTTGGGACGGTCCGCGCGGCGAGGTGCTGGTGGCGACGAAAACCGGATACCGGCGCACGATCGACACGGACGTCGCGGCAGGGGAGGCTGTGGCGCAGGACGACCGCCAACGATTGCAGGCGGCCGGCAGCCGGTACGGTTGGATGGCCGATTCGCGGCCCGAGACGATGATCCGCGACGCGAAGGAATCGGCGCGTCACCTTGGCGTGGACGCGCTCGACCTGCTGTATTCGCACGGTCCCGATCCGGCCGTGCCGTACGAGGATCAGATCGGCGCGCTCAGGACGCTGCTCGACGAAGGCGTGATTCGCTACGCCGGCATCTCCCGCGTGAACAACGCGCAGATCGACACGGCCCGCGCGATCCTCGGCGACAAGCTGATCGCCGTGCAGAACCAGTTCTCGCCCTCGCACCCCGATCCGGAACATACGATGGAGCATTGCGCCGAACTCGGGCTTGATTTCGTGTGCTGGTCGCCGCTCGGCGGGTTCCTCGACCCGTTCGACCGGCATGCGTACGATCCGTTCCGTGCGGTTGCTGCCGCGCGTGGCGTCTCGTACCAGCGGGTGGTGCTCGCATGGGAGCTGACCCGGTACGACCGTCTGTTCACGATCCCGAGCGCCCGCAATCCGCATGAGATCAACGATTCGTTCGCCGCGACTGATCTGCGGCTGACCCCGGACGAACTCGCGCTGCTCGGCTGAGACCGGGCGAAACAACAGAGGCGTGGCGGTTTTCTCTCGCTGAGCGCTGGCTCAGCGAGAGAAAACCGCCACGCCTCATAACAGCGCGCTGTATGCGGCCGCGATGGAGCTGTGACAACTAACTAGAAGTTGCCGCCGTTCCACCCCCAGTCCGTCGTCGCCGTGTAGCGGATGTACGTGCGGTCCTGCGGAATGCCCAGCGTGCCCTCGAGCGCCGCCATGATCGACTCGGTCAGCTTCTCCCACGCCGAACCGGGCACGGAACGACCGAACACGTTCACCTCGACGTACGCCGCCGGCTTGTCGTCGGATCCGGCGAAGTAGATCGGCATGTCGTCCTCGAACGGGCACATCAGCCAGCCTTCGGACTTGCCGGGCACCGCGCTGATCGCCTTGCCGTACGCGGCCTTGAGCGCCTCGCGCTGCTCGGGCGTGGTCTTGACGGAGACGTGGGTGTGAATAACGGGCATGATTCCTCCTTGATACGTGTGTATCGTTGCCGCTTCCATCCTAATCGCCGTCGCGGCGGCGGAACAGCCGTGCGTCAGCCGAGGATGACGAAGGACTGCGGAGGCAGCGTGAGCGTGGCGCCGTCGACCGCGGGTTCGCCGATGGCGAGGCGGACGGCGGGGGACTGCGCGGCGAATTCGGTCGGGAGCGTGACCGTTTCGGTCTCACGACCGGGATTCATGGCGATGAGGAGGGGAAGACTGCCTGACTCGTTGCGCTCGCCCGAAGAGTCGACCGGAGTGCGCAGATAGGCGAAGACACGGCCGGATTCAGGTGCAGCGACCGGTTCGAACGCCGCGTTGGACCTCAGCGCGGGGGAGTCGGCGCGCAATGCCAGCAGCGACGTGATCCAGTGGTACAGCGAGTCGGCGCGTGCGGATTCCGATGCGACCGTAGGAACGGTCACAGGCGAGACGGCGCCGGTTGCGTCATGGGCCGTATCACCCGCCGGTTCGACCGGCAGATACAGCGCATCGGCGGGCGCGGCGGAGAAGCCAAGATTCGGCAGATCGCCGTCCCACTGCATCGGCGTTCGGCTGCCGGTGCGCGTGTAGCCGCCTTCCTTCGTGGGCAGGTCGCGGTATCGCATGCCGATCTCGTCGCCGTAATACACGAACGGGCAGCCGGGCATCGTCAGCAGCATGCCGAAGGCGATCTTGCGCTCGCGTTCGGTCAGTCGCGGCGCGAACCGTCGCGTGTCGTGGTTGCAGGAGATCAGATCGAAGAGGCCGCCCGCGCGCTCGCAGTCGCGCAACTGCGGCAGGTACTGGTCGAGGAACGGCTTGATCGACGCGCCGGAATCCGCGTTGAAGTAGCTCAGATCGCCGTCGTGGTCGAACGGGGTGTCGGTGTTGCGCAGGAGCATGTTGTAGCCGTTCGGCTTGCCGTCCCAGCGCCAGTCGAGGTAGAAGTCCATGTCGAAGCCGGCCTGCATGGACTCGTAGGGGCGGCCCCATTCGGAGACGAACGCGGCGGCCGGGAACTCGGGGCGGATCTTCGAGAACATGTACTGCCAGGTACGGATGGTGGCCGGCTTGCCTTCGTCGTCGTGCTTGACGAGGCTATCGGCCATGTCGACGCGGAAGCCGTCTGCGCCGCGCGACAGCCAGAAGCGCATGACGTCGACCATCGCGTCGCAGGTGGCGAGGGCTTCGGGGCCGAGTGCGGCGTGCTGCCAGGATTGGCGCGGGTGCGCGAAGCCGTAGTTGAGTGCGGGCTGGCATTTGAAGAAGTTGATGATATAGGTGCCGTCGCGTGGGGTTTCGCCGCCGATGAAGGGCAGGCCGTCGCCGCCGGCGATCCACGAGTCGGTCCAGATATAGCGGGAGGCGAGGGTGGGGTTGTGATCAGTGATTGTTCCCGTATTGTCATCTCGATCGGAGCCGGCTCCCATGTTGTCATCTCGACCGGAGCGTAGCGGAGTGGAGAGATCTTTGGCGGGGACTGCCTCGGTAAGATTTCTCGACTCCGCTTCGCTTCGCTCGAAATGACATTTAGTGGGAGTGCCTTCGTTCTGCTCGCAATGACAATCAGAGGAAGGGGCGGCGGAGGGAATGATCTCGCCGCGATTGGTCGTGTTGGGTTGGGAGGAGGCGTGGAACCAGGGGTGTTCTTCGCTGGTGTGGCCGGGGACGAGGTCGAGCAGGACTCGGATGCCGCGTTCGTGGGCGGCGGCGAACAGGGCGACCAGATCGTCGTTGGTGCCGTAGCGTGGGGCGACGCGCGTGTAGTCGCGTACGTCGTAGCCGGCGTCCTTGAAGGGGGAGTCGAAGAGCGGGTTCAGCCACAGTGCGTTGCAGCCGAGATTGCGAACGTAGTCAAGATGATCGATGATGCCGTGGATGTCGCCGATGCCGTCGCCGTTCGAGTCGGCGAACGACTGAGGATAGATCTCGTAGAAGACGGCGGTGTCGAGCCACGTGCGGTCGGGGGTGGAGGGGGTGTTCATAGTGTCATCTCGACCGGAGCGCAGCGGAGTGGAGAGATCTGTGGAGGGGACTGCGTTGGTAAGATTTCTCGGCTCCGCTTCGCTTCGCTCGAAATGACAAGCGGGGGAGGGGGTGTGGGGGGCTTCGGCGTGTTGCGTTTGGGTCATGACTGCAATCCTTTGCAATTCTTGCGGTTTAGCGTTATCAATGACATCGTTTGTCGTAAATAATTTTGCCACGAATTGCCAACGTTTGCAAAACCGTGCTATAGTAATAACCACTGATGCACTGCAAGGGAGTTGCACGAGGAACGCATTAGCCGTGAGAATCACGCCGATGTGAACGTATGCAATACCTAGCTCTGCAAAAGGGCTGCAACGTATGCAGTGCATAAGAGAAAACGCAACGATGTAAGTAAAGGAAAGGAAGATCGATGAAGATCAATTGGAAGAAGGCTATCGGCCTTACTGCTGCCGCCTCCATGCTGCTGCCGCTCGCCGCGTGCGGCGGCGAGACCGCCAACAACGCCGGCGGCGAGAACAAGACCTCCGGCACCACCGAGGTCACCCTGAGCGTCTGGGCCCCGCAGGAAGACCAGGCCAAGGGCAAGGACGGTTCCGAGTCCTGGCTGGCCCAGGTCGAGAAGAAGTTCGAAGAGGCCCACCCGGACTACAAGATCACGTGGAAGAACGACGTCGTCTCCGAAGCCGACGCGTCCAAGACCGTGATCGGCGATCCGGCCGCCGCCGCCGACGTCTACATGTTCGCGAACGATCAGCTGGGCACGCTGGTCAAGGCCGGCGCCATCGGCGAGCTGGGCGAGAACGAGGCCAAGCAGGTCAAGGAGCAGAACTCCCAGGTCCTCGTCTATTCCGTGACCGGCACCGACGGCAAGCTCTACGGCGTGCCGTACACCGCCAACACCTGGTTCATGTACTACGACTCCTCCGTCTTCTCCGCGGACGACGTCAAGAACTGGGACACCATGCTTTCCAAGGCCGCCGTCTCCTTCCCGATGACCAACGGTTGGAACATGGCCTCGTGGTTCACCAAGTCCGCCGACCTGACCTTCTTCGGCGACAACTCCAACCCGACCGACGCCTCCAAGGGCGTCTCCGTCGACGTCGACAAGCTCACCGCAACGACCAAGTACCTCGTCAACATGGCCAACAACGCCAACTTCATCAACGATGACGACACCTCCGGCATGGACAACCTGAAGGCCGGCAAGGTCCACGCCTACTTCTCCGGCACGTGGAACGCCTCCGCCGTCAAGGACATCCTCGCCCCCGACAAGGATGAGGACGGCAAGGCCGACTTCGACCACTACGCCGCCGCGCAGCTGCCGAAGTTCACCGTGGACGGCCAGGAGTACCAGATGGACGCCTTCGCCGGTTCCAAGGCCGTCGCCTACAACCCGAACGCCAAGAACACCAAGGTCGCTTCCCAGTTCGCCGCCTTCCTCGGCTCCGCCGACGCCCAGAAGCTCCACTGGGATCTGCGCGGCGTGGTGCCGTCCGACAACTCCCTCGCCGACTACGAGGGCAACGGCTCCGACTTCGGCTCCATCGCCAAGGACCCGGCCGCCCAGGCCCAGATCAACACCATCGCCAACACCTCCATCCTGCAGCCGTCCATCGCGGCCATGAATGAGTGGTGGGACCCGGCCAAGGCCTACGGCGCTTCCATCGTGAACAAGGAAACCACCGTCGACAACGCCGCCCAGAAGGCCGCCGACTTCGCCAAGCTGCTTGCCGCGATGACGAAGACCGAATGATCGTGATCGCCGCCGGTCCCACACGCAACACAGACTCCGGTCCGGCGGCAATCATCCAAACAACACATAACTGAACATCCCAGAAGACATGTCATTTCGACCGAGCGAACGCGAGCGGAGAAATCTTCTCCCGATCGGTCTGCAAGATTTCTCGACTCGGCTTCGCCTCGCTCGAAATGACAGGATGTTTGTTCGCCTGCTTGAAATGACAGGATGTCTGACTGGGAACCAACTCTTGAGGGTCCGATAAGGTACGCCACTGCGGAGCGGATGTCACGAAACCGCGCAACCGCTCCGCAGCCTCAACCAACACAGCGGTTTCATCCAAAACTTACCTCTCCTCCTTCTCCTCCATTGCCGACAGAGTCCGGGCGCTGAATATGGTTCGGCACCCGGGCTTTATCGGTTCTACGGGGTTATGACGAAGGGGGATGACGCAAACGTAAACGATACAAGGAGAGAGGCGGTAGGGTTTCATGACAACGGCAACCCTTTCCCCGCGTGAGATGAGGCGGCGCAAGCGCATGGGCGCCGACTACGTGGCTCCTTCGCCGTATTCGGTGAAGGCCGCGCTGACCCAGGGCGACGTGCCGACCAAGCTGTCGGCGGTCGTGTTCGGTCTGGGCAACCTCGCGCACAAGCAAATCGTCAAGGGCCTGCTCCTGCTGGCCGGCGAGATCGCGTTCATCGCGTTCATGGTCAGCAGCGGCGCGGGCTATCTCAGCAAGCTGCCGAGCCTGGGCACGCAGAAGCAGGGCAAGGTGCTCGTCGACGGCTACTGGGAGTACACCGCCGGCGACAACTCGGTCATCATCCTGCTGTACGGCGTGTGCTCGATCGTCGCGATCATCGCGTTCGTCTACCTGTGGACGCTGTCGCTGCGCTGCGCGTACAAGGCCGAATGCCTCGCCAAGGCCAACGGCGGCAAGGTGCCGTCCCTGATGGACGACATCGCCACCCTCAAGGACGCCAAGGCGCACGAACTGCTCATGTTCCTGCCGACGCTCGGCATCCTCATCTTCACCGTGCTGCCGCTGATCTTCATGATCTCGATGGCGTTCACGAACTACGACCACAGCAACGTCGTCCTGTTCGACTGGGTCGGCCTCGACACGTTCAAGCAGGTGTTCTCGGGCGGCGCCGGCGCCACCGTCAACGCGCAGCTGTTCGTGCAGGTGCTCATCTGGACGCTCGTGTGGGCGTTCTTCGCCACCTTCCTCAACTTCTTCTTCGGCATGTTCTTCGCGATGATCATCAACCGCAAGACCACCCGCTTCAAGGGCTTCTGGCGCGCGGTGTTCTCCATGTCGATCGCCGTGCCGCAGTTCGTCTCGCTGCTGGTCATGCGCACCATGCTCCGCCAGCAGGGCATCATCAACCGCATGCTCGAATCCGCCGGCCTGATCGACGCGCCGCTGCCGTTCCTGACCGACGCGACGTGGGCGCGCGTCACCGTCATCGTGATCAACCTGTGGATCGGCATCCCGTACACGATCATGCAGATCACCGGCATCCTGCAGAACATTCCGGCCGATCTGTACGAGGCCGCGCGCATCGACGGCGCGAACTGGTGGCAGATCTTCGTCAAGATCACCATGCCGTACATCTTCTTCGTCCTCACGCCGTACCTGATCACGACGTTCACCGGCAACGTGAACAACTTCAACGTGATCTACCTGCTCACGGCGGGCGACCCGGTGCCGGTCGGCGCGTCCGCCGGCAAGACCGACCTGCTCATCACCTGGCTGTACAAGCTGACGGTCGACAAGGGCGACTACAACCTCGGTGCCGTGATCGGCATCATGACCTTCATCGTGCTCGCGGTGGTGTCGCTCATCACCTACCGCAGCTCCGGTTCCTACAAGAATGAGGAGGGATTCCGGTGAGTAATCACAGCATTCAGAAGGCCCAGTCGCACGGCCTGCTTCACGACGCGCGCAAGCGCCGCATCCTCGGCGACGTGCTGGCCCACCTGTTCCTCGCCGTGATGGCGGTCATCTGGATCATCCCGGTCGTGTGGGTGTTCGCGGAGAGCTTCAACCAGGACAAGTCGCCGTCGCAGAGCTCCTTCTTCCCGAAGGCGTTCACGCTCGACAACTACATCGAACTGTTCACCGACCGCACGGTCATGAACTTCCCGCGCATGTACATGAACACGCTGATCGTCGCGTGCTTCGTGTGCGTGATCTCGATCTTCTTCGTGCTCTCCGTGGCGTACTGCATGTCGCGCCTGCGCTTCCGTACGCGCAAGACGTTCATGAACGTGGTGCTGATCCTCGGCATGTTCCCGGGCATCATGGCCGTGACCGCCATCTACTTCATTTTGAAGGCCATGGGCCTGACCGAGGGCAACACGTCGATCATCGCGCTGATCCTGGTCTACTCGGCCGGCACCGGCGCGGGCTTCTACGTGATGAAGGGCTTCATGGACACGATCCCGACCTCGCTCGACGAGGCCGCGATGCTCGACGGCTGCACTCGTTTGCAGGTGTTCTACAAGATCATCATCCCGATCTGCAAGCCCATGATCGTCTACCAGGCCATCATCGGCTTCCTGACCCCGTGGCTCGACTTCGTGATGGCGAAGGTCATCTGCCGCACGCAGACGAACTACACCGTCTCGCTCGGCCTGTGGCTGATGCTGCAGAAGGAGTACATCAACAACTGGTTCGCGAAGTTCGCGGCCGGCGCGGTGCTCGTCTCGATCCCGATCGCGATCCTGTTCATCGTGATGCAGCGCTTCTACCAGGAGTCGATGTCGGGTTCGGTGAAGGGCTGACGCGTTAAACGGGAAGCCCAGTGGGCTTCCCGTAGCGTCAGCCTGAGCGAGCCGATAGGCGAGCGAAGGCAGCATTGAGCCTCGCCGTAGGCGAGTCCGTAATTGCAGCGCCGCAGGCGACGCCTCACCAAGGGGCGATCCCCTGATTCGTTGAATGCATCAGCCCGAGCCGAGTCCTCCAAGATTGTCATTTCGAGCGAGGCGTAGCCGAGTCGAGAAATCTTACGAAACCGTTGTGCTGTGGAAGATTTCTCCGCTCGCTGCGCTCGGTCGAAATGACAGGGGAGCGTGTCGGCTTGGTCGAAATGACAGGGGGCGCGCTCGTCCAGTCGAAATGACGGGGTGATGCGCTATTCGTCCGACCGCGCCGGCAAACGCCGACGACCCACTAGCAATCCCAAGGCTCCTCTCTCCGTGGGGAGCTGCTGAGCGACAATAGCCGGAAGTAAAAGTAGAGTTCACACGCATAGCCGCTTTCGGTTGCGTCTCGCTCGGCGGCTCCCTCCGGGGAGGGGAGCCTTGTCATGTCTTGGCGCATATCATCGGCGCACATATCCGCATACCTTACGAAAGGAAACCACGATGGAGCAGCTTGTTGACGCCCCGGCCGTGGCCGCAGGCACGCCCGCCGAGCAGGCGCAGCCGTGCCCGGACTACCCGGTTTACACTGGCGACGACCTCGGTGCGTTCCCGGATGCTTCCGGCACCACGTTCCGCGTCTGGGCGCCGAGCGCCAGCGGTGTCACGCTGCGCCTGTTCACCAGTGGTTCCGCGGTCGAGGACGCTGCGAACGCCATCACCGATCATGACGGTGTCCACGCGCCCGGCCGCACTCCCGACCGTGCCGTTGCCAACGATGGCATGACCGCGGCCGACGAAACCGGTCCGATCGCATCCGTCGATCCGAC
The DNA here is from genome assembly GCF_018555335.1 of Bifidobacterium sp. SO1. Lineage (NCBI taxonomy): Bacteria > Bacillati > Actinomycetota > Actinomycetes > Bifidobacteriales > Bifidobacteriaceae > Bifidobacterium > Bifidobacterium sp. SO1. The sequence goes on from NZ_JAFEJR010000009.1 coordinate 121,949, forward strand.
CGAAACGCACGAACTGACCCCGGGCGCGAACGGCACATGGCTCGTGCGCTGCGACGGCGTCGGCCACGGCACCTACTACGACTATCTCGTCCGCTTCGCCGACGGCACGATCAACCGCACCGCCGACCCGTGGGCGCGCGCGGCCGGCGTGAACGGCCGTCGCAGCATGGTCGTCGACCTTGCCCAAACCAATCCGGACGGCTGGGAACGCGACGCCCGTCCGCACACCCCCGCCAGCGATCTGGTCATCTGGGAAACACACATCGGCGACTTCAGCAACGATCCGCACAGCGGCATCCCCGCCGACCATCGCGGCACCTATCTCGCGTTCACTGACAACGACAGCAGCGTTGACAACGCTGGCAAGTTCCCGACCTGTGTCGCGTATCTCAAACGGCTCGGCATCACCGCGGTCCAGCTCATGCCGTTCTACGACTACGGTTCGATCGACGAATCACTGCCGCGCACCGACCCGAAGCACGGCTTCAACTGGGGCTACGACCCGCTCAACTACAACGTGCCGGAAGGCTCGTACAGCACCGACCCGTTCCACGGCGAGGTTCGCATCCGCGAATGCAAGCAGATGATCCAGGCGCTGCACGCGGCCGGCATCAAGGTCATCATGGACGTGGTCTACAACCACATGTTCTCGACCGACAACTGGTTCGAGCGGATGATCCCCGGCTACGCGCTGCGCCGCCGCGCCGACGGCAGCTTCGCGAACGGCTCGGCCTGCTCGAACGACGTGGCCTCCGAGCGCGCGATGATGCGCAAGTACATCGTCGATTCGGCCGTGTACTGGGCGAGCGAATACCATATCGATGGCTTCCGCTTCGACCTGATGGGCCTGATCGACGTGGACACGATGAATGCGGTGCGCGCGGCGCTCGATGCGCTGCCGGACGGCGCGAGCATCCTCATGCACGGCGAACCGTGGGCGGCCGGCCAGACCGCGCTGCCGGCCGGCGTCGTGCTCGCCGATAAGCGCGGCATGCCGTACCTCGACCCGCGCATCGGCGCGTTCTGCGACTCGACGCGCGACGCGGTGCGCGGCCACATCTTCTACCACTGGGTGCCCGGTTACCTGACCGGCGCGGCCGCCGACTACGCCGAGGACATCCGCCACGCCGAGAACGGCTGGCGTGGCACCAAGCACGAGACCGCAAGCGTGGCGCAGGTCATCCAGTACGTGTCCGCGCACGACGACCTGACCTTGTGGGACAAGCTGTGCGCGGTCATGCGCCGCATGCCGAACGAGACCGACTACTCGGCCGATGACCCGTCGTGCGCGGATCTCATGCGTGCGAACCGGCTGGCCGCGGGCATCGTGTTCTCGGCGGCCGGCGTGCCGTTCCTGCTCGGCGGCGAGGAGTTCGCGCGCACCAAGCACGGCAACTCCGACTCGTACTGCAGCCCGGCTTCGCTCAACCAGCTTGACTGGCGGCGCGCGGAACGTTTCAGCTCGCTGGTCGACCATTACGCGGCGCTGATCCGGCTGCGGCGCGGCAATCCCGCGTACTTTGGCGGCGCGCGCATGATCGTGCCGCGCGTTGACGAGACGGTCGTGTTCCGCGTGGGCGACGACTGTATCGCGATCAACCCGACCGCGAAGACGCAGCTGCAACTGACGGTTGATCTGGAGAAGACCGGCCCGTATGGCGAACTGTCGCCGATCGCGCCGGACGAATGGGCGTGCGTGTACTGCTCCTCGCCGGACGCGCCGACCGCGGTGGAGAACCGGCGGCTGTCGCTGCCGCCGTACAGCTTCACCGTCTGGCGGCGCAAGCGTTGAAAGGTGTTGGCTTATGCGATACGACGCGGTGCTGTTCGATCTGTACGGCACGTTGGTGGACATCCGCACCGACGAATGGTCCGATGACGCGTGGAGCGCGTTGCGCGACGGTCTGATTTCGGTGGAGTCCGACCGCGGCCCGAGCTGGGGCGGCGGTCGCGGCTCGCTGTTCGCGGACGTGTCGGCGGACGCGCATGCGGCCGTGTCCGGACGGGCCTCGTGGCGCGACTGCGACGCCGCGACGGTGCGTGACGTGTTCAACAAGGTCGCCGCGCCGATCCGGGCCGAGGCGGTCGCGTCATACGGCAAATGGGCGGAACCCGACCTGCTGCCGGTGTATGCGCAGATGGCCGGCGTCGGCATCTCGGCGCAGGCCTCCCGTCTGGCGTGGACGTTCCGCCAGGCCAGCACCCGCAAGCTGCGGCTGTATCCGGGTGCGTTGCAATTGTTGGGGGACTTACACAAGGCCGGTCTGCGCGTGGTGCTCGTGAGCAACGCGCAGGCCTGCTATACGCGGCCCGAACTGCTGAAGCTCGGCCTGAATCACGTGTTCGACCGCATCGTCATCTCCAGCGAGGAGGGCGTGCGCAAGCCATCGCCGGAGATCTATCAGCGCGCGCTGGCTCGCGAGGGGCTGCGGCCGGAACGCGCGATCATGATCGGCAACGACGAACGGGCCGACATCATCGGCGCGCGGTCTGCCGGCATCGACGGCATCTACCTGCGCACCGAGATCTCCCCGTCCGACGATCCGACCGTGAGTTCCTACGCGTTGCAATCGTTCGCAGGCGCAGACTATGCTGGAGTCCTACGGTTCCTCGGGATACGTCGCTGACCGTCGTATGTCGTGCGTTGCGCCGTGTCCTGCAACGGAAACCGTCCGAGACCGCCGATGCGCGCCGCGAACGGCATGCGCGAGGCCCGCCGATTGCGAGGGAAAGGCAACCATGAACGACATCGAGATGGCGAAGATCCGGCGCGAATCCGGTGAGACCAGACGGCGCAGGGGGCTGAGCGTATTCCGGCTCAAGGTGATCGGCGCGGTGTTCATGGCGCTGTCGGTCGCGTCCACCACTGTCATCCCGCTGATTTTCGGCGCGCCCGCCGCGGATAACATGACCGGCCTGACCGCCGCAGTCGTGTGCGAGGTCGCGTCGTGGTGCGCGGTGCCGATCTATTCGTGGCTGGTCTACAACGGCTGGAAGCACACGCGCAGCCGTATGCGGTACGCGGGCCGGCTGTTCGTCGTCGCGATGCTGGCCGGACTGCCGTACGACAAGATCATGACCGGGCATTGGTTCGATGCGCACACGCACAACCCGGTGTGGGGACTGTTCTTCGCGTACGTGGTGCTGGTGGCGGTTGACTGGATCGCGCGGCACTACGCGGGGTTCGTGCGATGGGTGATGACTGTGGCGCTGATCCTCGCGGGCGTGCTGTGGAACGTGATGCTGCAGATTGGCGTGAGCCAGCGGGTGATGTACACGGGCGTGCTGGCCTTGGCGTTCGTGCTGGTGTTCTACTTCCTGAGCGCGCACGAGAACACGATGATGTTCACCGCCGGCCTGCTCGGTGCGGTGATGTGCATCACGCCGGGCATCGGCGTGGCGTTCCTGCACTACCGCAACGACCGGCTCGGCTACGAGCGGCCATGGGCGAAGTGGGTGTTCTACGCGCTCTACCCGGCGATGCTGCTGCTTGGCGCGCTACTGACGCTGTGACCGATCGGCGGCGGCTAGGTCTTCCCGGTGCGCCGTCCCTTCCCGGGCTTACGGCCGTTTCGAGGTGTCAAACCGGCCGTAAGCCCGGGAAGGGACGGTTCTGATGTGGCCTGTTCCCGGGCTTACGGCCTGTTCGGGTTGTGATAACGGCCGTAAGCCCGGGGATGATGGTTGGTTGGGCCAGTTCCGGAGACCCCTTCCCGGGCATAAGGCCAGTTTGAGGGGCCGGGGAGGCCTTAAGCCCGGGAAGGGATGGGTGTTGGGTCAGTCCTGGGGTGCTCTTCCCGGGCATACGGCCGGTTTGGAAGGATAAAACGGCCGTAAACCCGGGGATGATGGTTGGTTGAGCCGGTTCCGGAGTCCTCTTCCCGGGCATATGGCCGTTTCGAGGGGTCGGAACGGCCGTAAGCCCGGGAAGAGACGGCCCCGGTAGGTCGCGGTAGGGGCTAGTTCGGGGCGGCCCTGATAGGGGTGCTGGCCCTGATAGGGGGTGTCAGCCCTGGTATGGGGCGTCGGTGCCGCGCAGCACGAGCTGGGCGTCGACCACCTCGTGCGGGGTGGTCAGCGGCTCGCCGTTGATGAGCTTGAGTGCCTTCGTGGCGGCCGTGCGGCCCATGCCGTACGGATCCTGCCGCATGGTCGTCAGGTTGATCGTGTCGGAGTAGGGGCTGTCGTCGAAGCCGACGATCGAGTAGTCGCGCGGGGTCAGATGGCCGTAGCGGCCGAGCTTGATGACCAGCGGGATCGCCATCATGTCCATCTGGCAGCAGATCGCGTCCGGGAACTCGTCGAGCGCGAGCAGCGCGGACAGCGCGGAGTCGGCGAACGACGGGCCGCGCGGCACCGTGAGCACCTGCCAGTTGATGTCGTGCTTGTCCTGCGCGTCCTCGCAGGCACGGATGAAGCCGCGGGCGCGCGAGTCGATCGATGAGCTCATGGTCGCCGCCTCGGAGCACGGGTAGACGATGCGCTTGTGACCGAGGCTGATGAGGTGCTGCGTGGCCGTGTACATGCCCTTCTCGTCGTCGATGCTTACGGTTGCATCGAATCCTTCGAGCGACGGCGTGTTGATGCCGATGATCGGCACATGAATACGTTTGAGCTGTTCGACCTCGTGCGGGTCGATGGCGAACGACGCGACGAACACCGCGTCGACGTTGCGGCGGACCGGCAGCTCGCTGAAGAACTCATGTCGGTTCTCCGCGGTGTCGATGTGCTGGAACAGCGAGATGTCGTAGCCGGCCGGGGGCATGAGCGACTCGATGCCGGCGAACACCTGCGTGTTGAACCAGCTGGTGATCTCCTCGTTCATGAGCATCGCGACGCGGTAGGTCTGCCCGGACTTGAGCGCGGTGGCCGAACGGGAGATGTTGAAGTCGAGTTTGTCGGCGATCTCCAGTACCTTGCGGCGGGTTTTCGCCGAGACCAGTTCCGGTCGCGTGAACGAGCGCGAGACGGTGGAAATGGAAACGCCGGCCGCCTTGGCTACCTCGTAGATGTCTGCTTTACTCACTGTGCCCTCCAAACCGGTTGGTATCGCTGACGTTGTATACCGCCGACGTCCATCGTCAGGCAATCTACCCGTTGCGCGGTATGCCATATCACTATTGGTTCTATCATACACTGCAAACGTTATCGACGCTTTCATCCCGTTGTCTATTTAGAAGTGCAACGCCCTTGTTTGTCGGCTAATTCTAGCAGTTCGTCGGTGAATGCCTCGGCCGGCGTGCGGTAGCCGAGTACCCGCATGGGACGGTTGTTGATCTCGTCCACGA